>JACQYK010000001.1 GCA_016208255.1 Deltaproteobacteria bacterium
CGGAGCAGCCGCCTTCCATCGTACCATTGTACCACAACATGTTGGGGGTACCCATGAAAAACCCGGGAGCCCCAATTTTAATTTTCCCCTAATCAGCCTTTCCCTCGGCCCCTTGAAACCTTGACACCTTGAAACCTTGAAACCATTGCTCATTGCCTATTCTTTTGAAGATGAGCCTTTTTTTTAATAAGAATCGTCTCCGGGTTTGTCAATGGGGAGGGCGGAGCTGATCCCTCTACTACAGTAATTTCCATGCAAGAATACAGTGTTTACCTGATTGTCTTTCAAGAGATAGTGAACGATGAGCCAGCGGCCAAACTTTCTGATCAATCCTCGGGGTTTATCCAAATCCCTTCTGATTGAATAATGACGAATTCGGGCTCCCGGCGGCTTTTTACGGGTCCATCAAATTTAATAGCTGCAATCCGCCGTTCCAGAAGAAAAACAATTAAGGCAATACCTTGCAGGGATTGAGAATGGAGTTCGGATCGAAGGCCTTTTTGATCATTCGCATCAGGTCAATCTGGGAGGGGGAGAGGGCCAGAGGAAGGTAGCGTCTTCGGGTACACCCGATGCCGTGTTCGCCGGTAATGGTGCCCCCCAAAGACAAAGTCAGGTGATAGATTTTTTCGGTAACCCTCGGGACAAGATCTTCCCATGATTCATCGGAAATCCGGTCTTTTAAGACATTGACGTGAACGTTTCCATCCCCGGCGTGGCCGAAATTGACTATCCTGAGAGAGAAATCGGCAGCGATCTTTTTAATGCCTTTTAAGAGATGAGGAATTTGAGAGCGGGGGACCACCACATCCTCCATGTGATTGACCGGGCTCTCAGAATTAAGGGCTTCAATGATCATCCTTCGGGCTTCCCAGAGTCTTAAGCGCGTAGGACGATCCTTGGCCACCAGAACGTCAAGGGCGCCGTGCTGGAAACAAAGCTGTCCGACGACTTCCGCCTCGGATTCAACGCTATCCTGCCGATTGCCGTCCAATTGGATCAGGAGTTGGGCGGCGGCATCCGTAAAAGGGAATTGTTTTTCGAGCAGCCTCTCCACGGCTTTCAGACTGTCTTGTTCCATAAATTCAATGGTGGTCGGAACAATCCGGTGGGCGATAATCTCCGATACGCTGTCGGCGGCCGACAAAAAGTCATCGAAAGGGACCAGCAGATCAATTTGAACCTTAGGAAGGGGAATGAGTCTGAGAATAATTTTAGTCACAACGGCCAGGGTCCCTTCAGATCCTACCAGTAACTGAATAAGATTGTATCCGGTAACGTTTTTTACCAGCTTTCCGCCACAGCTGATGATCTCGCCTGAAGGAAGCACCGCTTCCAGTCCGCAAATATAATTCCTGGTCACTCCGTATTTTACAGCCCTTGGTCCACCGGCATCTTCGGCGATATTCCCTCCTATCGTGCAAGAATCAAGACTGGCCGGATCCGGGGGATAAAAAAGCCCTTCGGCTTCCACCGCCCGATGAATATCGCCTGTAATCACCCCCGGTTCGACGGTTGCCATCAGATTGTTTTTATCGATTTCCAAAATTCGATTCATCTTCTCAACAGAAAGAACAATACCCCCCTGAAGGGGGACTGCCCCTCCGCTCAAACCGTAACCGGCTCCCCGGGGAGTGATCGGGATTTTTTCTCTTTGGGCCAGTCGGAACAACTCACTGATCTGCCCGGCGTTACTCACCTTGACCACCACTTCCGGGTCGGCCCTTAATCCTATGACCTTGTCATGGCTATAGGGCTCGATCCGGTCTTCATCAATCAAAACCTGACCTCCGCCGACGATTTTACGGAGTCGTTCTATAATTTCCGGGGTCACTTTTTCATACATCGTTTTCTCTTCCAATGCCCTTACTTTTGCACTGACTGCTGCAGGACGCGAGGAAGACGACCTGTCTTCCTCCTATCCGATTAAGATAAGCTATGGGCCTTTTAAGGGGCTCTCGACTAAAGCTTTCGGCTTCTCATTGTATATCCTCAAGAAAAAGTCGGTGACGGCCTGATTAAATGCCTCGGCGGCGTCGATGTTGACGGCATGGCCGCCGTCCAGGTCGATGATTTCGAGGAGAGGCATACGCGCTTCGGCATAATCCCGAAGCGGTTTGAATCGTTTTTCCCTTTGACCGCAGACCAACAGGGTGGGAACCTTATTCTTTTCACATTCTTCAAGCAAAGAAAGCTCTGCCGAAGTATATCGGATCGTATTGGCCACGCCTAAAACGTTTAAGGCCTGACAATCTTCCAGCAAGGGCTCCTTAACCTCTTTGGGCAGGGAACGGGCATTGATCGGATGGACTGGGATTTTAGTCAGCCCTTCAGGTCCCAGTTCAAGGAGCCTTTCGGCAAAAAAATTCGCCCCTTTGACCGCCGCCTCCAAATCCTCAATTTCCCTGAAGGCTGACATGCTGTTGGTTATCACATGGGCGATGAAAGACTTGGGACGATCAAGGGCGTATCTTAAAGTCAGGGCGGCACCCAGGGACTGGCCGCAAACCAGCCATTCGGATACCCCCAATCGATGGCGGATGTTTTCAAAGGCCCGGACATACCCTTCCGGCCGGTAGGGTTCAGCCAATTCCGGGGCCGGAGACCGGCCATGTCCCCAGAGCTCAACCACAACCGGACGGGCAACCTGAGATAACGCCACTAAATTTAGCAGCCACTGGGCCCGGGAGGAAAGGATTCCATGGACCAGCAACAGGTAAGGACCGTTGCCGGCGTGGACCTCGAAGTACAACTCGTTCGAAGAGACGGGGGATCCCATTATCTTAGGGCATAAGATTGAGTTTGAAAATAGAGGTCGAGCGAAAGCCGGAATCCAAGAACTTCAATAATTAAAAAACCCCTGGACCCCGGTTTTCACCGGGGTGACGACTTTTTGCGAAACCATTTTATTTATATCTGTAAAGCATCAGGCAGCCAAGGTTACCGCCTCTCGGGCTTCCCTTCGGCTGTAATATCGTGAAACATGGGCTATGGAGCGGAAGGCGTCGTTTAGGTTTTCAAAAGTCAAAATGCCATTTTCAAAAAACACCCGGCCAGCCCGGCGCCGAACCTCCTCCAGATCCAGATCCTCCAGCTCCCGCCGGCTGTTGGGCAGGACCAAAACAACCGGTTTGTCGGTTTTGCCTTCGACCTCTCCGATGGCCTTTATCAGACCGCGGTAAGGCGTGGCCTCATCCAGGGTTATTTCCCCCCGTCTTAAAATGGACTTATAGATATATAGCAATTGAATCAATAGCTGCAGGTCGATCGTTTTCTCTTCCCCGCTCTTTAACAGTACCTCTTTCAAAATTTCCGGAGGAACTCCGGGATTGGCGGCATCGACCGGATTGGTGGCGCTGGAGCCCGGTTTAGGGAGAATGGCCATGATTTTTTTCTGGGTATCCGGCGTCAGCAAAGGCAGTTCAATGCCGAAGATCTCGGCCGTATCACTGGCTGCAACGCCGAGGGCACCGCCGCCCCCGACCACGGCCATCCCCCGGACCGGCCTTTCTGGAAGGAGTACCGAGGCCAGAGCGGCCTGGGCCATTTCCAGGGAGTTGTTTACCTGAACCGCATTAGCCTGGCGCATCATCGATTCCCAGATTTGCCGGCTGCCTCCCAAAGAAGCGGTATGACTGACCACCGCCCGGCTTCCGGCCGGGGAAAGGCCCCCTTTATAGATAATGACCGGTTTCGTAGCGGCGACCTCCTTGAGGACCTTGAAAAAGGCCCGGCCGTCTTCAACGCCTTCAATATACATACAAATCACTTTGGTTCCCGGATCATTCCCCAGATACTGGAGCAGCTCCGTTTCTCTGAGATCGACCCCGTTGCCGAAACTGACCACCTTACTGAAGGTCAGCCCCAGGGAACTGCCATTCATAACAAATTCTCCGGCCATGCCCCCGCTCTGGGCCAGAAAGGCAACAGGGCCGCTTTCCCGGGAAAAATCCAAACCCGGCAGTATGGTCAAACCGCCGGTCGGGCAATAAATACCGAAACAATTGGGGCCAACCACCCGTATCCCCTTGCGGGATATGCTTTTGATCTCTTCCTCTAAGGCCCGGCCTTCGGGAGTGCCCAATTCCTTAAACCCGGCCGATAAAATCTCGGCTCCGATCACCCCTTTCAGCCGGCAGGCTTCCAGGGCGGCGGGGACCAAGGGGGCCGGAACGGCGATAATCGCCAGGTCCAAATCTCCGGGAATCTCTTCTATGGTTTTATAGATCTTCAATCCGGAAATGGTGCCCCCCTTGGGATTAACCGGACATATTTCACCTTGATATCCGAAGTGGAGCAGGGTCTCAATCGTCCGGCTGCCAAATCCCATACTACCAGCCGAAACACCGATCACCGCCAGCCTTTTCGGATGAAAAATTCTTTCCAGCTGAATTTTGTTATTTTTTAAATGATCCGTCATACAAATAATACCTTCCTCTGCAAGGCGTAAGGCGTGAGAGCGTCAGGCGTGAAGCGTGGGGGGAAATGAGGAAATAAAATAAAAAAATATGCCTAAGGTTTTTTTCCTTTTTCCTTTTTCCTTTTTCCTTTCGCCTTTCCGCCTAACGCCTAACGCTCTCACGCCTTACGGCCTTACAGCTCACGCCTAACGCCTCACGCCTTATGGTCTCAGGCCTCGCGCCTGCTTTTACTCAATTAATTTCAACCAATGGGAATCCATATATTCTTCCCATTCATCTAATTCCAAGTCCGGGTCGGCCAGTAAATCCTCCCCGCCTGTCCCAAAAACATCCATCTCATTAAGCCCTTCCAGCTCTTCCAAGTCCCTTTCGATATCCAGCAAGGAGGCCTCGCCCCACTCTTGTCCCAGGTCGTCTTCGAGACCTGGGGAGGCCAAGCCGTTGGGTTTGTCAGAAGTCATAAAATTTCTCCCGGGAGATTCAACGAAATTTTAGGTGGGGGATGGTTCCGGTGGTCGGATCAGACCGCCTTACTCTTTCACCTTGGATACCCCCAAATCAAAAGCCTTTAGATTGGCATCCAGGGTTCCGGCCGGCAGGCTCTCCTGGATCACGGCCTGGAAATCTTCACGGGTCATCGGCAGGGACCCGGTCCCGGCCAGGGCCCCGATCATAATGATGTTTCCCAAGATCGGATTACCCAGTTTCAGGGCTTCATCCGTGGCATCGACAAACCAGGCCCGGGAAGACAAGTCCCGGATGGATTCCTGGATTTCCTCGCTGGAAGGATAAGTCAGCTCCCCGGATATGACTCCTACCGGATAGATAGGACGGGTATTGGTCAAAACCTTAACTTCCGGATTCCCATAGGTCATTAAGACCCTGATGGCTTCAATCGGTTCCAGGGTGACGACCATATCGGCCTTCCCTTTAGGTATTTGAGGACTCCAGGTGGAATCGGCCGATACGCGAATATGGCTCATCACCGAACCGCCCCGTTGAGAGGCCCCGAAGGTTTCCCCGATGGTAACCTGGTAACCTCGGCGAACCAGCATATTGGAAAGTATTCTGGAGGCCATGACATTGCCCTGCCCTCCGACACCGGTGATAATGATATTGAACGGATCCTTAGGTAACTGTGTTGTTTCCATCTCCTTAGGCCGCCTCCTCTCTGATGATGGCATTGGTCGGGCACAAATAAGAACAAACCCCGCAACCGGCGCAGATGACTTCGTCGATCACCGCGGTCTTTTTATCTTTGTCCCAAAAAAGGCCGGGACACCGCAATACCCTGGTACACAACCGGTTACAACCGCAATTTTCACCGAGACAACGAGTCTCCTCCACCCGGACCTTAAAATATTTCTTGGCCTTTCTTTCCGGAGACAGGGCGCATTTCTGCCGCAGGATTAGAACTTTGGCCCCTTCTTTATCGGCCATCAACTGGTTGAGCGTTTCCTGGGTTTCATTCAGATTAAAAGGGTCCCTGATTTCCACCCGGGCTCCTAAAGACCGGCAGATCCCGGCGATATCGACTTCGGGCATAGGTTCTCCCATGGCGTTAACCTGAAGACCGGGGTGGGATTGAAAACCGGTCATGGCCGTACCACTGTTGTCCAGGACCACCAGCGTGATATTGGATTTGTGGTGCACGGCGTTGATCAGGGCCGGGATTACGGCGTGATAGAAGGTCGAATCGCCGGACACGGCCAGCACCGGCTGATCCAGGCCGAATTGGCCCAGTTTTCCGAAACCGCTGGCCAGGCCGGTTCCGGATCCCATGGAGTGCACGGTTTTGAGAGTTCTGAATCCGGTCGTTCCCAGGGCCATGGTATAACAGCCGATGTCGCCACAGACAAAACCTTTGCGGTTATCCATCTGGAGGGCATTATGGATGCTCCAGAAGGAAGCCCGGTGCGGACAACCGGGGCAGAAGGTTTGTTCTCTGGCCGGCACTTTGGCAAAATTCAGGAGTTTGGCCTTGTCCTCATACTCCTTGGACATGTCCTGATACCCGATCCCCAAGATTTTTGCCAGGGCGGAGACGACGAAATCCGGATTCAACTCTCCGGACATGGGAATGTCTCCGCTGTTTTTACCGTAAAAAGTCTTGGCCCCGATTTCCTTGGCCTGTTCGGCAGCAATGATTTTGATATTTTCCTCCAGAAAGGGCAGGACCTCTTCGATGATCAGAATTTTATCGGTCAGCGACAGATATTTTTTAATCAGCTTAGGCGGCAGAGGCCAGGTGGTACCCATCTTCAATAATCCGACCCGGTCTTTCAACCCCAGCAGTTGAATGGCCTCCCGGCTGTAAAGGGTACAGGCGCTGCAGGTAATCAAAAGAAGCTCGGGTTTTTCCGGGCCTGCATAGGTATTGAAGGGACTGTCCTCAAAGAGTTCACGGACCTTTTTGAGTTTCTCCTGCTGCTGGTTATGTTTGTAAGCGACTGGAGCACTGATGACCAGCCCTTCCATGGGATCGAGAACGAATCCGTCGTACTTGAATTCAGCCTGATGCTCCGTGCCCGGAAGCTTTCCCAGGGCGACGTTCCCGCTGGCATGAGACATACGGGTCACGCTTCGGATGACCACCAGGCTCCGGATGGTCTCCGACAACTCGAAAGCCCACTTGGTCATATCCTTGGCCTCCTGAAAATCACCCGGTTCCAGAAGAGGGATTTCCACCATTCTGGAAAAATGTCTCGACTCCCCCTCGTTGACGCTGGACAGGGCCCCCGGGTCATCACAAGTCACCAGGACCATTCCCCCCCGGGTTCCGGATCCGGCCAGATGAAGCAGAAAATCAGAGGCCACATTGACCCCGTTCTGCTTCATGACACATAAGGATCTCAACTGGGCGAAAGAAGCGGCCGCCGCAACCTCCAGGGCCACTTTTTCGTTGGTAGACCACTCCACATAAAGATTTCTTTCCTTGGCCACCTTGGCCAAACTTTCAATTATTTCCGAAGAGGGCGTCCCCGGATATCCGCTGGCCACACTGATCCCGGCCTCCAGGGCACCCCGGGCAATGGCCTCGTTGCCCATGAACAAAACCTGCCGTCCCTCTTGCTGATCCGTCAGTTTCGACATATGTCCTCCGTATTCCTTCTGGTTACTCGTTACTGGTTTCTCGTTACTGGTTACTCGTTACTGGTTTCTTGGTATTGGTTTTCTCTTTAACACGCAACAAGCAACCAGCAACCAGCAACCAGATATTTATTCATATAACATCTCGCCTGTCCCCCGGCCTTTCTCCCTCAGGCGATCGAGGGCGCCCTTTTTCTTTTCCAGAGCCGCATTTTTCAATTCTTCAAAATTTCCCTTGGGGACTTCGCGGAATTCAAGGACTTTTTTCTTTCGGGCCAAATCCATCAATTCCTGACCTTGGGTCGAGCGGACAATCACCTGGTTCCAGGTTTTGGTTTCAGACCAATCTTCCGGAAGCCTGGCCGAACCCACAGAGATATCGCTGAATTCAGCGGTACTGTCCAGGCAATAATGACAGGCTTCCCGGACACAGGGATTGATTTCTTCCATGGAAAAAGAAAACGTTTTCTTTTTGGTGTAGATCTCCACCTTTCCTTTTCCCGGAGGAATGTCCATGCCTTGTATTTCAGATAAAGGGGTCCGGGTCTTTAACAACTGAGAAAACATGGGCCAGGACAGGATCCAACCGCAGAATAAGCCGATGATCAATTTCAGTTTGTCAATCTGGTTGTCGTTATCGGCAATAGGCCTGGAACGCATTTTGGCCAAGGCCTGGGCCTGGCAGGGTGTAGCCACAACCCCGATCTTTTGTGCGCCTCCCTTGACCGCCTGGTTAAAGGCGGCAATGGTTGGGGAGACGATGAATTTGCTTTTTCCCCGTTTCTTGATCTCATTGGTCTGGGTGACGGCGACCCCGTGGTGCTGAAAATCGGGCTGATCTTCGGCAACGATGGCGGTATCGATGATTCCTTCCTGAAGAGCCAGGGTCATCAGGGTGGTAACGGTTCCACCATGCTGGGCCTTCTTACGAATCGTTTCCCTGGCCGCTCTGGCGACAAAAAATCCTTTGACCGGTCCTAATTCGGGAGTCAGATCGGCCTGGTTAAACAACTTTGTTCTCAGGAAGGCATAATCCGTCGGGGTCCTGGGGCAAAAGGCATAACACCGTCCTTCCTTAAGATCGCAGTCATGGAGTACAATAGTCCGGTCATTATAAATAACCTGGTAAGGGCAAAGATTGACACAAGCCCCGCAGCCTGTACAGAGATCAGCCTTCTGAACCATCTCCTGGAGCTCTTTCTGCCCCTTGCTCTGGGTTTGATCTTCCATAGGTAATAACCCTCCTCCTTAAAGTATAAGGCTTGAGATCCTTATAGGCAGTTTTTCTAACATTCTAAAAAAAAGCTGTCAAATGAAAATAAAACCGATGAGCCCTCCACTATTATCAGCCCATCAGCGGCTCCCTGTCTTCCGATCGCAATAAAATCAAACTGAGCATAAAGGCCAGGGCGCAAAGAATGATGGAAATGAGGAAGGCCAGGTGGTATCCCCCGGTCCGGTCAAAAATATATCCGAATACCGGCGGGCCGCTCAATCCACCCAAAGAAGTAACATAGAAATATACCGCCAGAATCGTACCAATGGACTTCACCCCGAAGAATTCGGCTGTCCCGACGTTGGTCAGGGTGACCATCCCTCCGTAGGCAAAACCAAAAATCAGGGCAAAACAATATAACAGCCCGATTCCGTTGCTGAAGAAAAGCATGAGCTGCGGCAAGGTAAAGAGGACCAGACATCCGCAAATGGCCTTTCTGGCTCCGGTCCAACTGACGATGACCCCGAATACCAGTTTCCCGAAAATACCGCCCACGGCAATAAGCGAGACGATACCGGCCGCGGTCATAGCCGGGATCCCGATATCGGTGGCATGGGGGGCCAAATGCTGGACCATCGACATCCAGGTAAAAATAAAAATAATCCCTATCAGGCTGAAAATCCAGAATTGGGATGTTTTGAGGGCTTCTAATAAAGACAGCCCTTCCACCGCCCCGGGGTCCCCTATTAAAATCGGGAGTGGGCCGGCTATAGGAGGGGGTGAGGCCATAACCGGGACCGGCTCCTCCCCCCAGGGCTGCAAACCCATCTTCTGGGGCGTATGTTTCATAAACTGGGAGATGATCCCCAGAACGACAATGAATATTAAACCCATAAAAAAATAGGCCCGGCGCCAGCCAAAGGAAGATATGAAGGATTGGATCATCATGGGGCCGATCGTGCCGCCAAGGGTGAAACCGGCAACCACGATGCCGATAGCCGTGCCCCGATATCGTGGTCCGAACCACCGGGATATATTCGAGACCATGGGCAGGTAACCGCAGGCATTGCCGACAAGCATGGGGAGCAGGTTGATCAGATAGATCTCCCAGAGGGCCTGGGCCCGCCACATCAGGGTACACCCGATAAATATGGATACCCCGCTGGCGGCAACCAAATAGCGGGGTCCGTATTGGTCCGCCAGTCTTCCGGCGAAAATCTGAAAGAGTCCGCCGAAAAAGCCCGGCAAAGACATGGCCATGGCCAGGGCCCCCCGGGTTACCTGTAATTCCTGGGTGACCGGCTTTATGAATATGCCGAAGGAATAGACCTGGATCCCTAGGACGGTCAGCCCGATGACGGCCAGGAAAACCATAACCCAGCCGTAGTAGAGGTTTTTAATTTTATTTAACAATAAATTCATCAGGGCCTGTTATTGGAAAAAAAAGACGGCTCGGCCTTTGGATTAGAAAAAAGTTGGACCGGGAGGGTATCCTTTTGGGAAGACGGCCTGATCGGATAAGAAACGGAAACTATTTATTGCACAACCCTTTGGAAAAAGATAAATCTCTGAACCCCAATTCTAAAATTTTATCATCATTCCCTGTCAGGGAAATCTTTTAACGCCGTTCATTTACCATTAACCCCGGAGATACTTACTTATTTTTTTTACTCTTCCCTTTTATCCCTTTGCCCTTTTTACCCGGCCAGAGATAAACGAGAGGTGAAGCGACAAAAATGGATGAATAGGTCCCGATCAGCACTCCAATAACCAGGGTCAGGGTAAAATCATGGATGACCACTCCGCCCAGGAAAAGGAGGGCCAGAAGTACCAGAAACACCGTCACACCCGTAATAAGGGTTCGGGTAATGACTTCGTTGATACTTAGATTGATGATCTCGCCGAAATCTTTTTTCCCGCCGCTTTTCATGTTCTCCCGGATACGGTCAAAGATGACCACGGTATCGCTGAGGGAATAACCGGCCAGAGTCAGCAAGGCGGTGACGATCAGCAGAGTGATTTCTTTATCCAACAAATAAAAAATCCCCAGGACGGCCAGGACATCATGAAAAGTGGCTATGGCCGCGGCCACCCCAAAACGGACATCAAACCGCCAGGCCAGGTAGACGATGATTCCGGCCAAAGAAATAAGGATAGCAATCAAAGCCGCCTTCTGCAGGGCCTCACTGACCGAGGATCCTATTTCAGCCTTGCTTTCCAGGATAAATTTTAATTCCGGGAAATCCTCCTGCAGGGCCTTGCCAATGGCATCGGTTTCTTGGCTCACGGTTTCCGCTGATCGCTTGCTGCGGACCATCAGGATGTTCTCATTGGACACCTGCTGCAAGTCCACGTCCTTAAAGCCTCTTTGCGACAGGGCACTTCGGACTTTATCCAGACGAAAGGATTGAGCGGCCTTGAATTGGGCCATGGTCCCGCCGGAAAATTCTACGCCCAGATTGGCCTCTTCCCGGTAGATCTGTACGAAAGCGATCAGGCCCGATAGGATCAGGATCCCCGAGAAGATAAAGGCATAATTTTTATATTTGAGAAAATCGATTTTTGGTTTTTTAATGAACTCGACGAAATGCAAAGGTTTCAACCACCGCTTCACGCTTAAATAATCGTAAACCACCCGGGTGCAGAAAAGGGCGGTAAAAAGATTGAAAATGACACCGATACTCAGGGTGACGGCAAACCCCTTGATTGGCCCGGATCCGAATAGAAACAAGGCAAAGGCGGTGATCAGGGTGGTGACGTGAGAGTCGATAATGGTCCAGAAGGCCTTGACATAACCGCCGTCCACTCCGGATTTGACCGCTTTGCCTTGGAAAAATTCCTCCCGCATTCTTTCAAAAATCAGGACATTGGAATCCACGGCCATACCGATGGACAGGATGATGCCGGCGATGCCGGGCAGGGTCAAGGTGGCCCGAAAAATACTCAGGGCGGCCAACATAAAAACCACATTCAGGATCAAGGCAAAATTGGCGATCAAACCGGAAACGCGGTAATAATACAACATGAACAGGACGACCAGGGCTGTGCCTATCAATCCTGAAATAAACATTTTCCGGATGGAGTCCAACCCCAGGGATGGTCCCACGGTCACATTCTGGACCACATGAACCGGGGCCGGCAAGGCCCCGGCGCGCAGAACGATCGCCAGGTCACTGGCTTCATCCATGGTAAAGGCACCGGTAATCTGGGCCTGCCCTCCGGAGATCCGTTCCTGAATAACCGGAGCCGATTGAACGATCTGATCCAGAATAATGGCCAGTTGGCGGTTGACATTATCCCGGGTGATTTGATCGAAGATCCGGCTTCCATGGTCGTTGAGCTCGATACTGACATAGGGTTCATTATAAGTTCCCCCGATCTGAACAAGAGCGGTTTTTATGGCATCCCCGGTCATCAAAACCTTGGAAAAAAGCAATACCGGAATGCGGCTGACTCGGCTGGTTTCCCGGTTGACCTCCTTCCGGAAGTAGACCTCCCTTTCAGGTGGGATCAGGTCCTTCAGGGCTTCGTTTAGCTCAGCATGGCTGTAATCACTTTTTAATCGTCCGCTGTTAATGGCCTGTTCGATAAGACCGGCCAGGTCAATCTTCGTTTCACTGTCCACCAGTTTAAATTCCAATTGGGCCGTCCGGCCGATCAGTTCCATGGCCCTCTGAGGATCCTTGACCCCCGGCAATTGAACCACGATTTCATCCGAGCCCTGTCGGACGATGATCGGTTCGGTAACCCCAAATTGATCGATCCGGTTCCGGATAATCTCCAGGCTTTGAGAAAGCGCATTTTCTGTAACGGATTTGATCTCCTTTTCCTTCAGGGCCAACTCAATCTGAGTGCCTTCCGGCTTGGGAGTCGTTGAAACCACGGTCAGGCTGGTGAATTCCTCCGTGATTGTTTTCTGAACCAGAGGAAGGTTATCCGCGTTGGGCAGGAGGAAGGTCATCCGGTTCAACCCCGTCGACTCCCCCCGGCTGGCCGGGATCTGTTTTTTTCTGAGGCTTTCCCGCAAGTCCTGCTGAGTGAGTTCCAGATAATTTTTAGTCGCTTTCGCCAGGTCCACCTTGAGGATCAGATGCATCCCTCCCTGGAGATCCAACCCCAG
>JACQYK010000037.1:0-9160 GCA_016208255.1 Deltaproteobacteria bacterium
CAATCCCGGGATTTTGTCTTTGTGGGGGATGTGGTTCAAGCCAATCTTAAGGCCGCCCGCCAACCTGTGATTGAAGGGGAGGTCTTTAATGTGGCTTCAGGGCGTTCCTACACACTTTTGCAATTGTTGGAGCACTTAAAAAAAATCTTCCGTTCGGATCAACGGCCGGTTTTCGCAGAGCCCAGGGCGGGTGATATCCGGTATTCGAGAGCGAATATCCAAAAGGCCCGAAAGCTCCTTGGATTTCAACCGGAAACGGGGCTTCGGCAAGGTTTAAAGGCAACGGTTGATTTTATGAAAAAACAAAAAGGCCGTAAAGCGTGAGCGCGTGAGGCGTGAGGCGTAAAAAAATGGAGTGGTGGAGTGATGGAGTAATGGTCTTGAAGAAATCAATACTCCATCACTCCAATACTCCAAATGAAAAAATTTAATTAGACTGAAAATCAGGGGAAGAATGGGCCGGACATTTTGACTGATGACAAGACCGAAAAATTCTGGTAGGTAGGGGAAGCGGTCTAAGACCGTAAACAGGGAGGAGATTGAAAGTGAACATTTGCGTGATCGGTGTGGGTTACGTGGGGCTGGTTACCGGGGCCTGTTTTGCCGAATTCGGGATCCGGGTCACCTGTGTGGACAATGACCGGAAAAAGATCGAACGTCTCAAGCAGGGTAAAATCCCCATTTACGAGCCCGGTTTGGAAGAAATGGTGGCGAAAAATGTCAAAGCGAACCGTCTTTTTTTCACCGATAATCTGGAAGAAGGGATTAAGCATTCCCTGGTAATCTTTATTGCCGTGGGTACCCCGCCCGGTCCCCAAGGAAAAGCGGATTTAAGGTATGTCAAGGAAGTCGCCCAGGCCATCGGGCACAATATGGATGGCTATAAACTGATAGTGACCAAGAGTACCGTCCCGGTGGGAACCGGAAAGATCATCCATGAAATAATCCAAAAAAACCAAAAAGAAAAACTCCCCTTTGATATCGTCTCCAATCCCGAATTTTTAAGGGAAGGGTCGGCCATTGAAGATTTCTTGAGGCCCAACCGGGTGGTAATCGGTGCCGAAAGCGATCAGGCTGTGGCCATTATGAAAGACCTTTATTCTCCCCTCTATCTGATCGAAACCCCTTTTGTCATCACTACCGTGGAAACAGCGGAAATGATCAAGTATGCCTCCAATGCCTTCCTGGCCACCAAGATCTCCTTCATCAATGAAATGGCCAACCTCTGTGAAGAAGTGGGGGCCGATATCCATCAGGTGTCCAAGGGAATGGGGTTGGATCAGCGGATCGGCTCAAAATTTTTACACCCCGGCCCTGGATTCGGCGGATCCTGTTTTCCCAAAGACACCGCCGCCCTGGCCCAATTGGCCGATTCCCTGGGCTATGATTTTGAAATCGTCAAATCGGTTATCCGGGTCAATCAGCGTCAAAAAAAAAGGATGGTCGATAAAATCCTCAAGGCCGTCGGTCCGGTCAGGGGTAAGACCCTGGGTGTGTTAGGCATTACCTTTAAACCCAACACCAATGATATTCGAGAGGCCCCGTCCCTGTTTATTATCAAAAAGCTGGAATCTTTAGGGGCCAGGATCAAGGCCTATGATCCGGCGGGTATGGAAGAAGGCCGGAAAGTACTGAAGAAAGTTTTATTTCAGGAAAATATCGAAGAGGTCGGGAAGGGGGCGGATGCCCTGATACTGGTTACCGAATGGAACCCCTTTCGAACTATCGATTGGGCTAAAATGAAATCCCTGTTGAAACGTCCGCTGGTTATCGATTTAAAAAATATGTATGAACCGGCTAAGATGCATCAATTAGGGATCAAATATTACAGTGTAGGCAGACCGACTGTTGAGTAAACCCAAAGAACCATTACCGGCCAAACTGGGGATCGGAATCATCTATCAAGAGGAGAGGGCGGCCGATTCCGCCTGGCGGACTATGGAAAAAATCTGGGGGGCCCTGGATGTTATTTCTGAAGTGAGGCCTTTTGATTATACCGGATATTATGAAGAAGAAATGGGCCGCCCCTTAGTTCGTCGTTGGGCCTTCTTCAGAGAACTGGTCCATCAGGACCGTTTGACCGACATAAAATGGCAGGCCCTGGAGATAGAGAAACAATGGACCGTTAAAGAGAGACGGCTGTTGAATCTCGACCCGGGACTGATAACGGCCGAAAGACTGGTCCTGGCTACCGGAAAAAACTTCAGTCACCGGATTTACCTGGGGCGAGGAATCTTTGGGGATTTGACCCTGGTCTTCAGTAAAGGGACTTATCGGCCTCTGGCCTGGACCTATCCGGATTATAAAGATGAACAGGCGATAACGATGTTTAATAAAATCAGGGAAAAATACCTTAGACAGATTGCGGATTTCGGATTAATTTAGTTTATTAAATTCAAAATACATTTTTAGATCAGATATTTTTTTTCATTCGTTTAAGAAAAAGAGGGCCTTATGATTACAAGCATGACCGGTTTTGCTCAGACGGTGTATTCGGATAAAAGCCTGCAGATAACGATTGCCGTCCGTACCTATAATAATCGCTTTTTGGATGTCAATTTACGGCTGAACAATGCTTTTTCCCCCCTGGAAGACCGGATCAAATCCTACATCGCTTCCCGAGTCTCCCGGGGACGGGTGGAAGTCGCCATCCAGTTGGCTTCGCAGGAAAAACTTCGGAATGGAAATCTTGCTATCAATTGGGAATTGGCCAGGACCTATTCCGGATTATTGATCGAGCTGAAAAAGACCCTGAACATTCCCGGTCCCCTGGCCTTAAGCGATCTTCTTTCCTCAAAAGATCTTGTGGTCTATCAGGAGACTTGCTTCCCCGAGGAAGTCCTCTGGCGAAAGCTGACCCCTCCTTTGAAAAAGGTTTTTGATGCCTTGCAAAAAATGCGTTCCGAAGAAGGACGGAATTTAAGCCGGGATTTGCTGGAGCGTTTAAAGTTGATTCAGGCCGGGATCGATTTGATTTCTCTAAAAGCTCCTCAGGTCATCGAAGCCTACCAGGTTCGCTTAAGGGAACGGATCAGGAAAATATCTCAAGGGGTGGACGTGGATCCCCTCCGTCTGGCCCAGGAGGTAGCGATCATGGCCGACCGGTCGGATGTTTCCGAAGAACTGATTCGTCTGGAAAGTCATTTAAACCAGTTTAAAGACCTTTTTAAGGAAGCCCAGACCGTAGGAAAAAAAATGGAGTTTCTCCTTCAGGAGATGAACCGAGAGGTCAACACCATTGGATCGAAAGCCATGGACAGCGCCATCTCCCACCAGGTGGTGTCGATCAAATCCGAACTGGAAAAATTGCGGGAACAAGTTCAGAATATTGAATAAGGAGAACCTATGGATCCCAAGTTGCTTAAAATCGGTTATGGAAACTCGGTGGTCTCGGATCGGGTGATTGCCATTTTAACCCCTGCCTCTTCCCCCATGAAGCGTTTAAGGGAAGACGCGCGGGACGGGAAACGATTGATCGACGCTACGCAAGGTCGCAAAACCCTCTCCATCATCCTGACCGACAGTAACCATGTGATCCTTTCGGCCATTCAGGCCGAGACTTTGGCTCGAAAGTACATTTCCGACGGAACCGGAAAAGAGGATGAGTCCAAAAATTCGAGATAAACCGTCATGTCCTGTCAGGGACGTGACACCACCCGCCGGTCGAGCCGTTCGACTTTGTCGAACTATGAAAAGGCATCCCTCCGACTCCCTTTGGGAGTCTCCCCAAGAGATCGGCGTAGCCGATCGGCCGGATGCCGTATGTCGACCTAAAAAGGAGGCTTACGAATGTAAGCCGGGACATGAAAAAAGCTCGTTTGGCTTTAAACCGTCATGCCACGCTTTTAGTGGCGTGACAACGAAACATGAAAACAGGCCGGAGCGATGAATAGCCTCGAGACCTCTTTTCGAACTAAACCCTATTTTCGCAGCAACAAGCGGGGGAATCTGATCATCCTTTCCGGACCTTCCGGGGTA
Organism: Deltaproteobacteria bacterium; assembly: GCA_016208255.1. Lineage (GTDB taxonomy): Bacteria > Desulfobacterota > RBG-13-43-22 > RBG-13-43-22 > RBG-13-43-22 > RBG-13-43-22. The sequence goes on from JACQYK010000037.1 coordinate 3,979, forward strand.
GGGAAAACAACCCTGAGAGAGGGGCTTCAAAAAAGAATTCCCGACCTTCGGTTTTCCGTTTCCTGGACCACCCGGCCTCAAAGACCGGGGGAAATTATGGGGCAGGATTACCGGTTCGTTTCCAAAAAACAATTTGAAGAAAAGATGAAGGCCGACGGATTCCTGGAATGGGCCCGGGTTCATAACGAATATTATGGGACGCCCAAGGCCCCGATTCTGCGCTGGATGGGAAAGGGGGAAGACGTTCTCCTGGATATCGATATTCAAGGGGCCAAACAGGTGAAAAAGCAGCTTCCGGAGTCCATTGGCATTATTATTCTGCCGCCTTCCAAAAAGGAATTACAGAAGAGGTTGATCCATCGTCAGACCGAGCCGCCTTCCAAGATTCGTATCCGCTTGAAGAACGCCGAAACCGAAATCGGGTCGAAAGGGCGCTTTGATTACGCCGTTACTAATCAGGAAATCCGATCCGCGGTCGATGATTTGGAAACCATCATCAAAGCCGCCCGTCTCCGGGTTAAGAAATAGAAATTAGAAACCAACCTTTCCACCACGCCCCCGGAAAAATTTACTCTTGACTTCTCCTCCTGTGGGTGTAAAAATGGAAAAAAAGTGAACGAGCGCTCGGAAATAAAAATTATGGAAGTTCAAACCAATATTAAAAATAAGGATCTGGTCTCCAAACGGCGCAAGCAGATCATTACCGCCGCTTCGAAGCTTTTTTTTGAAAAAGGCTTCGATCAAACGACTATGCGGGAGATTTCCCGCGCCTCCGGCCTGACCATGGGCAGTTTATACGATTATGTCAGGAGCAAAGACGATATTCTGGTTTTGGTCTATAAGGATGTTATCGAGCGGTTCCGATCGGGTCTTGGCCTAAACGAAAAGGCCGATCTGGATGTGAATCCCGGAAACCTGGAAAACATCCTGCATCGGAGCATGAAGCAGATGTATAAGCTGTCCAAGGCCGTACAGCTCCTCTATCGGGAATCCTGGTCCAGACGTAAGAATGTCCATTTACAGATGAGAGAGATCGACCGGACCAATGTGGAAAACTTTACTCGACTGCTTCTGAAGGGCCAGCAAGAGGGAAGTTTTCAGGTAATAAATCCAGTGGTCACGGCCGATCTGATCCTATTAATGGTTGCCCTTCCGGCCATCAGGGAATGGAGCCTGTCAAACATCGATCAAGAGGAAGTGATTGATACGGTCACCAAGTTTATCCTGCGCGGCCTGTCAACCGAGGGCCGGGTCTAGAGTTTTCCGCACCGAAACGTCGAGCTTTTTAAGAGGCTCCCTGTCCGACTCCCCTTCGACTCCCAAAAGGAGTCTCTTTTAAAGATCGGCACAGCCGATCGGCTGGGAGCCGGAGGTCACCGACCTAAGAAAGAAACCCCATTAGGGCCGATCGCCCGAGAGGAGCGATCGGCAGGAAGTCGAACGAAAACCGAAATCCCGGCCTTTTTGAATAAAACCGGACCGGCCTTCAGACGGGGTAACAGCCGAGAAAACTTTCAACCAACTCATCGATAATAAGACCAAGGAGCTCTATGCGTTTTCTGCTGATCAATCCCTATTGTCCTATATCCGAAAATCCTTCCCCCTCTTTAGGATTGGCTTTTTTGGCCGGAGCCCTTGAAGGAGCGGGGATCGAAACCCGTGTGGCCGATTTTACCGTTTTTCCCTATAGTAAAAATAAGTTGGAATCGATCCTGGAAGACTTTCAACCGAATTGGGTGGGGGCGACCTCGGTCACCATGACCTACAACCATGCCGCTCAAATTGTTAAGGATGTCAAGGCCATCGACAACCAAATCCTGACGGTCATGGGCGGCCCCCATGTGACTTTCTGGTCTCAGGAGGCCATGAGTCAGCTACCGGAACTGGACTTCGTAGTTCTGGGAGAAGGGGAACGAACGACCATCGAGTTAGTCCAGACAGCCGAAACGGCCAGGAACTGGAGCCGGGTGAAAGGTCTCGTTTATCGACAGGGCACTGAAGTCCGCAACACCGGGACCCGTGAACAAGTTGAAGATCTGGATTCTCTGCCCATGCCGGCCAGGCATTTATTCCCCCTGGGCCGCTACCTGGCCCTGGGCATGCCCATCACTATAACCACCAGCCGGGGATGCCCTTACCAGTGCATTTTTTGTGTGGGCAGAAAAATGGTGGGGGCCAAGGTTCGATACCGGAGCCCGGAAAAGGTGGTCAATGAGCTGGTCTATCTTCATGGATTGAATTTTCAACAGATCAACATCGTCGATGATCTCTTCACCGCCAGCAAAGAACACTGCCTGGCCGTCTGCCGTGAAATCCGAAAGCGGGAACTGGAAATAAGATGGACCTCTTTTTCCCGGGTCGATACCATTTCCCGGGAACTTCTGCAGGAAATGAAAAAAGCGGGATGTTATGCCGTCAGTTTTGGGGTCGAGACCGGAAATCCTGACATTTTAAAGACCATCCAAAAAAAGATCACTCTGGCAAAAGTGATCGAGGCTGCCAGCCTTTGCCGGGAGGTGGGGATGGATGTCCACTTCACCTTTATCCTGGGGCTTCCTGGTGAAACCCCGGAAACCCTGAAGCAGACCGTCGAGTTCAGTGAAAAATTGAAGGCCATTGTCGGGTCCTGCGGTTTCCATCTTCTGGCCCCTTTTCCCGGGACCGCAGTCAGAGATAAAAGTGGTGAATTGGGGATAAGCATTCTGACCCATGACTGGTCCGAATACCATGCCAACCGGGCCATTGTGGAAACCCCGACGGTGAGTAAGGCCATGTTGGATGATTTCGCCCTGGCCTGGGAGAAACAATTGCTCGATCTGTTGGGGCGGTTAAAACGAAAAAGGGATGGCGGCCAGGCTACGGAAAGCGAGGTCTGGGATCTGACCAAGCTCGAGCATATTACGGTCATCCATGAACTGATGATGTCTGAGGCTGTTGAAGAAAAAGGGGCCTGGGCTGATCAAAAATTCATTTCTGATGAAGACTCACTGCGCCGACTTGGCGAGCGGGTCTGGCGGTTTTGCGGTTCCGGAAAAGAACAGGTGCAAAAAACCTTAGCCTATGCCTTCGGAAAAGGGACCCTGGTTCGTCTGGAACGGGATGGCCATACCCGCTGGAGCTGGCGTAATTACCTGTAAAGGGAAACCTGAGCCTGAATTCCATGGGTCCGCCGGGCGGCCTGGTCACCCAGGACGGGGTCCGCATCAGGGTCCTGATTTCCGGAGTCCACCAGAAGGGGGAGATTAAGGATACCCCGGTAAAATTTTGAAGGGTCTCAAATGGATAAAACGGATCTGCCCTTTGAGTTGATTAAGGAGATTAAAGGGTTCCTGGACGAGGAAGAGGGTTTGTTTCTGTACCGCACGGCTGAAAGGGCCGCGCGCCAGGGCCCCTGCCTGGAAATCGGCAGTTACTGCGGCAAATCCGCAGTCTATCTGGGAATGGGGTGCAAAGTCCATCAGGGGATCCTTTTTTCCATCGATCATCACCGTGGTTCCGAAGAACAACAGCCGGGTCAGGAATACTTCGATCCGGCATTGTTCGATCAGGAAACCGGCCGCATAGATACCTTCCCTTTCTTTAGAAAAGCCATAGAAAAAGCCGGGCTGGAGGAAACGGTAGTCCCTTTGGTCTGCTCTTCCCCCTTAGCCGCGCGTCAGTGGGCCACGCCCCTCAGTCTGGTTTTTATCGATGGAGGACATTCCTTCGAAACGGCCTATGAGGATTACCAAAATTGGGCCGGACATATCCTTCCCGGAGGTTATCTGCTCATTCACGATATCTTCGAAGATCCCAAGGATGGAGGGCAGGCCCCTTTTCAGGTCTATCAATTGGCCGTAGCTTCGGGGTTATTCCAGGAACTGCCCCGGGTAAAAACACTGGGGGTGCTTAAACGGCGAGGGGAAGAGATTACCGATTCATAAATCAAATATTCATCTAAGACGATCTCATTACTCCCCAATTAAATTATCAAAAATATACTGTCTCGTTTGTAAAGATTATTTTATCAGACAACTATTAGCATCTTCAAAGTTTAAACAAAGCATCCCGTGCTAGGCTAATAGATTCCCGGATTAAAATTCTCCGTTGACAACCTAGGTAAAAAATGTAAACTCTTAAATTAAGATAATTAGAGAGGAGAGGACCATGTCCCTGGTAAAAGTGAAGCGGTTTGCTCAGGTGACAATCCCTGCCGATATTCGCCGGAAGGCAAACCTCGAACAGGGCGATTTCGTTGAGATATCCTATGAAACCGGACATATCGTCATCACCCCCAAAAAGGTTTCCGATAAAACCGTGGATTGGGCACGGAAATTCGACGAAGTCCTGGGAAGTGTGAGGACAGCGGCGAAAGAGGCAGGGATAACCGCAAAGAACGTCGATGACGCCGTAAAGACAGCCCGGAAGAAGGCTGGCCGTTGAGGGCGGTTATTGATACCAACATATTCTTGTCCGGATTGCTCAATGCCGAGGGTGGCGCAGCGAAAATCATCCCTGCCTTCCAGGAGGGGGAATTTGATCTCGTCGTTACGTCTGAGGTGTTCGACGAATATGTCCGAGTCCTTCACCTCTTCGATAACGCCATACCCGCATCCCAAAGCGAGGATTTACTCGAGCTTGTTTTTAAAAAGGCTCTTAAAGTAAGACCGGCAGCCTCCAGAGGGTTGTGTTCAGATGCGGATGATGAAAAATTTATCTCCGCCGCCTTGGCCGGACAGGCGATCTTCCTGGTGACGAAAAACAAAAAACATTTTCCCCGAAAGGTCTCTTCGATAAAGATCGTGACTGTGCGGGAGTTCTTGATGGAGATAGAGCGAACTGCGTGATGAGGCGATCTCAAAAGAGTTATTCCGCCCCTCCTCTTTTCCGGCCTTACCGGTTCCTGAATCCAGGCCTAAAATTCCAGTCTATTTCCCCTTGAAGGCGGGTGACCGCTTTTCGAAGAACGCTGTAACATCCTCGGTCAGAAGCTCGGACTCGAGGTGGAGCTGCTGTTCGTAATATTGTTGAAGCTTTGCAAATAGTCCTTGCGGATCAGAGCCATCGAGACCGTGGGCCCGGCAGCCAGCTCCCTTCCTAGTTCCAAGGCGGCATTGCCGTCACTCGTGGTCGCAGGATCGCAGAGACGAAAGGAAGTCTGTTATTATAAACTTAATATAATAACTTAACAATGTCCCCTTGC
>JACQYK010000037.1:9195-34166 GCA_016208255.1 Deltaproteobacteria bacterium
CAAATGAGGGCATCAAATCTTGATGCCCTCTTAATTGCGTCATCAAACCTGCTCTGGTGGTTGGTCCTGATGATCACGGTATTCATTTCCATTTTCAAGCCCTGGAAAAAGAAAGAATCGTAACGGTAAGCCTCGTTCCTTCCTTTGACAAAAGAAGGCTGGGTTGGATTTCTGTGTTTAATTTTTATCTTTAATAAATTTAGCTTGTTATTATTCGTCCATTACCAAATTAATGTCACTCAAAAGGAAGTATTGTCTGTTTCGTCTATTTGGTCCGTTCAGTCTATCTGGTCGATTGGATTGATTGGGTTAACAAAAGCTCAAAACAAAAAAAGCCGATGATAATACTATGTAAATAAAGGGGGAAAAGGGGGAAGTCAAGGGTTTTTTGCTTGAGGCAAAAACCCAGCTCAAAGCTGAAAGCCCATAGCTCATAGGAACGGAAGGGAAAAGGTATTAAGTAAGGAGCGGAAGGAGTAAAAACAGGCTTAAATTTCAAAACCGAATGATCAACGGGGATTAAAAAAGAACATCAGGGTTGAGAGGCCATATAAAAAGAATGAAATGTGACAATTTATGCTTTTGTCAAGCCACAAAGAAATCAAGTGTGTTATTCTGCGTCCTTAATCGAGCGAAGCGATTAATTCTTTGTTTCACCTTGATATACCCGGGATCAAAATAATGTTTTCTCCTTTTAAAAATACAGGATTGATGGTATGGAACTTTTTTTTAATTGGGCTCATATTTGATAAAGAAAAATTGTAACACTTTAGCCTTATGAAAAATAATTATCAGACAGGATTTACAGGATTTACAGGTTTTTGCTCAGGCTCCAGAAGACCCTGAGCAACTTCAATCCGCTTCCAGCGGAAACTAATGACTCTGTCCGTCAGGTGATTCGGTTTGTGCCTTTCTTTCGGAAAGGCACAAAAATCATAGTAATCCTGTAAATCCTGTCTAAAATAGTATTCGAATTTGAAAAAGCTAAACAGATACGAAAAATTGACGGAAAAGGAGAAAACGATGAAAGGTAAAGATCAATTCCTGCGGCGCGGAAAGTTCTGGTTGCCGGTCATTATCCTTTTAACCTTGATAAGCCTGATTTTACAACCGGCACCGGCCCTGGCCAACGGCAAGCAGGAGGCCTCGCAACTGGTAGTCAAGGCCCGGTTTCTGGTGGAGAGCTTCATGGGAGACCCCAACCTGGAAGGCTTTCGCGACCTCATCAAACGGGCCAAGGCCGTTTTCCTCGTGCCCGATTTGCTGAAAGGGGCCTTTATCGTCGGGGCTTCCGGGGGCAACGGTTTGCTTTTGGTGGCCGATCCGAAGACCGGGACCTGGGATGGTCCGGCCTTTTATACGGTCGGCGGGGCCAGTTTCGGGCTGCAGATCGGCGGCTCGGCCTCCGATACGGCCATATTGATCATGACCGAGAGAGGCATCACTTCTTTCTTAGGCAACAGCCTTAAACTGGGGGCCGATGTGGGCGTGGCCGCCGGGCCGATCGGCCTCGGGGCTTCCGCGGCCACGGCCAATCTCAGTGTGGATCTGATCAGCTTTTCACGTTCCAGGGGATTATACGGCGGGGTCTCATTGGACGGCAGCGTCGTTGCCGTTCGCGACGATCTGAACGCGGCCTTTTACGGCAGGAAAGTCACTCCGACCGATATCTTTATCCGGCACGAAGTAAAAAATCCGGAAGCCTCGGTCCTGATTGAAGAGGTGGTCAAAGCAGCCAAAAAATAAACCGTCATGCCCCGCCTTTGGGGGCGTGACACCACCAGCCGGTCGAGCCGCTCGACTTCGTCGAGCTTTTGAAGAGGCTCCCATACGGGAGCCGATCTTCGACCTGAAAAGGAGGCTTGCTGCCGATCGGCCCTGGCCGATCTATTGGGGAGACTCCTTGAAGGAGTCGGACAGCAAGCCGGGACATGAAAACAGGCTCGTTGGGTGGGGAACCCTACTTTCGAACTAAAGATGGAGAAGGGCCGTGAACAATGGACCTTGGAATTAGGGGCCTGCCCGGAAAAGGAAGGAGTCCGCTTCAAGGTCTGGGCCCCGGGGTCCTCTCAACTTTCCCTTAGGATTCCCCGGGTCCACCGGGAAATCCCTATGGATCCCGAGGGTCAGGGGTATTTCAGCGCCCGGGTGGCCGGCCTTGGGCCGGGGACTAGATATTATTATCTACTGGACGGGAAGCGAAGGAGGCCGGACCCGGTTTCCCGTTTCCAACCCCGGGGTGTGCATGGGCCCTCGGAGGTCATTGACCCTTCAGCCTACCCCTGGGAAGACCTTTCCTGGAAGGGCCTGGCCCTGGAGGAGATGATCCTCTACGAGATACATACCGGAACCTTCACCCCCCAGGGGACTTTTCCGGCCCTCATCACTCATCTTGATTATCTGCGGCAGGAACTGGGAATCACGGCCATTGAGTTAATGCCGGTAGCCCAGTTTCCCGGCCGGAGAAACTGGGGCTACGACGGAACCTATCTCTACGCCCCGCACAACAGCTACGGCGGACCTTTTGGATTGAAGACCTTGATCAATGCCTGTCACCAAAAAGGTTTGGGGGTGTTGCTGGATGTGGTCTACAATCATTTAGGGCCGGAGGGAAACTATCTGGCTGAATTCGGCCCCTACTTTACCGATCGATACAAAACCCCCTGGGGGGCCGCCGTCAACCTGGACGGCCCGGACAGCGACCAGGTCCGCCGCTTTATTATTGATAACGCTTTGTACTGGGTGACGGAATACCATGTGGACGGGCTTCGTCTCGACGCCGTCCAGGGGATCTTTGATTTCAGCCCCCGGCACATTTTGGAAGAGCTGAGAAGCGCCGTGAAAGGGCTGGCCGAGAAATTGGGGCGACCCGTGACCCTGATAGCTGAAAGCGACCTGAATGATGTGCGGGTCATCAATCCCCCCTCCAGGGGAGGGTACGGCCTGGATGCCCAATGGAATGACGATTTTCATCATTCCCTGCACGCCCTCCTGACCGGAGAGAGGCAGGAATATTATCAGGACTTTGGGTCGGTCACCCACCTGGCCAAGGCTATCCGCGAAGGTTTCGTTTACAGCGGCCAGTTCTCACCCTATCGCCGCCGACGGCAGGGAAGCCCGTCCGATCATCTTCGGCCTACTAAATTCATTGTTTTTTCCCAGAACCACGACCAGGTGGGAAATCGAGCAAAAGGAGAGCGATTGAGTTCCCTGGTCTCTTTTGAAGCCTTAAAACTGGCCGCCGGCGTCGTTCTGCTCTCGCCCAATATTCCTCTTCTTTTCATGGGGGAAGAATACGGGGAAGAGGCCCCCTTTTGCTATTTTATCAGTTTTTCGGACCCGGCTTTGGCCGAGGCCGTACAGCGGGGGAGGCAGGAAGAGTTTTCAATCTCCGCCGGGGCTCACGAGCCGGTAGACCCACGGGATAAAGCCGCCTTCCTACGCTCCAGGATTCGTCTCGATCTGCGCCGGCAGGGAGTCCACAAAATTTTGCTTGAATATTATCAGACCCTCATCCGGCTTCGAAAAGAAATCCCGGCCTTAGCCCATCTGAACCCGGGAGACCGGGAAGTCAGGACCTGGCCGGAAAAGGGCGTTATCGCCCTGCTCCGGAGCTATCAAGAAGAGCAGACCGTCTGCTTCATAAATTTTCAGGAAAAGTCTCAGGAAATTCGGACCCCCCTGAGATCCGGGGTCTGGCATATGGTGCTAAATTCCTCCTCCACCAGATGGCAGGGGCCCGGCCATTCAACTCCGGAATCATTCACTTCCGACGGTTCGGAGGTTTTTTGGGAACTGAGTCCCCGGAGCCTGCTTCTTTACCGAAATCCCGGGGTTTGATTTCGGGGAGATGAAAACCGATTCTTATGGAAAAAGAGAGTCTCCGGCCCCAGGAAAAGATGGTGGAAATTTTTCAGACCCTGGCAGAAAACCCCTCCTCTATGGCCAGGCTGCCTGTGGCTACCTATCGTCTGCAATTCAACCATCGATTTACCTTTTCCCAGGCAAAAAGGATCGTTTCCTATCTTGACCAATTGGGCATCAGCGATGTTTATGCCTCCCCCTATTTTTTGACCAGAAAGGGAAGTCTCCACGGATATGACATCTTGGACCGGAACCAAATTAATCCGGAAATCGGCGGCGAGGAATCCTATTTGGATTGGGTGGCCGAGTTGGTAAAATACAAGATGGGACAAATCCTGGACATCGTCCCCAATCATATGTGCATCACCGGAAACGAAAATGCCTGGTGGCTGGATGTGCTGGAAAACGGACCGGGTTCCCTCTATGCCGAATATTTCGATATCGATTGGAGGCCGGGAAAGGCCGAACTGGCCGGTAAGGTGCTTCTGCCCATCCTCGGAGACCAATACGGCCGGGTACTTGACAACCAGGAGTTGACCCTGACCATTGAAGAGGGGGCCTTTTTCATCGGCTATCACGATCAAAAGTTACCTCTGGACCCGGTATCCTATAATCGCCTATTGAAATCCGATCTCGAATCCCTGATGGAGGAGACAGGGAAAGACCATCCTGATCTGAATGAACTCTTCAGTATCATCACCGCACTCGAGCATCTTCCTCCGCAATCGGAAAAAGACCGGGAGAGAATCCTGGAAAGACGCCGGGAAAAGGAAGTCATTAAAAAGAGGATTGCCTCCCTGTATGAAGGCAACAAGGCGATTCGCCTTTTTATCAACCGGAACATAAGTATCTTTAACGGCGTCAAGGGAGATTCGGCAACCTTCGACCTCCTCGACGGACTTCTCAACCTCCAGGCCTATCGTCTCTCGCATTGGAGGGTAGCCACCGATGAGATCAATTACCGACGCTTTTTCGATATTAATGACCTGGCCGGCCTGCGTATGGAGCTTCTTCCGGTTTTTCTGGACGCACATAAACTGATTTTTAAACTGGTCCGGGAGAATAGAGTTACCGGTCTGCGGGTGGACCACCCCGACGGTCTTTATAATCCGGGGGAGTATTTTTACCGTTTGCAAAAGGGGTGTTTTATTCAAAGGACCAGGCGGATGGCCGAAAAGGAGGCGACCGAAGAGGAAAAGTCCTCTTGGACGGATGAGACCTTCTGGGAAGAAGCGGGGCGTATGTATGATGAAAGATTAAGTCAGGATCCTTCCTTTTCCTCCCGGACCGCCTTTTATATTATCGGAGAAAAAATACTGACTAAAAATGAAAAGATGCCCGAGGATTGGCCCGTTTTCGGCACGGTTGGGTACCCCTTCCTAAATCCGATGAACGGAATTTTTATCGAGATGGAAAATTCCCGGGCTTTTGAAAATATCTACCGCCGTTTTTCCAAGGAGCGGAAGAATTTCCAGGAACTGGTTTATGAAAAAAAGAAAGAGGTCATCCAGACCGCCATGTCCGGGGAAATAAACACCCTAAGCCAGCACCTCAACCGTCTCTCGGAAAAAGACCGGCACACCAGGGATTTCACCCTTAACAGCCTCAGGACAGCCATCACGGAGGTTATCGCCTGTTTTCCCGTTTATCGCACTTATGTGAATTATTTTCAGGTCAGCGAACGGGACCGCCGTTACCTGGAACAGGCTGTGGCCAAGGCCAGACGGAGGAACCCGGCCCTCAGCGCGACGATCTTTGAATTTTTGGAGAAAATCCTCCTCTTCCGCTACCCGGAGGCCTTGGCTGAGACGGAGAAAAGGGAATGGCTCGACTTTATCATGAGATTCCAGCAATTCACCGGCCCGGTCATGGCCAAAGGACTGGAAGATACGGTTTTTTATGTTTATAATCGTTTGCTTTCCCTCAATGAAGTCGGCGGCAATCCGGAAAATTTCGGGACCCCCCTGGAGGCCTTTCATGGTCAGAATATCGAAAGAACCAAATCCTGGACCTATGGTCTTAATGCCACCTCCACCCATGACACCAAGAGAAGTGAGGATGTCCGGGCCAGAATAAACGTCCTTTCGGAAATCCCCGAGGAATGGGGGAAGGCCCTTATCCGTTGGGCGCGGCTGAATAAAAAAAAGAAAATCCTGGTTGACGGCCAATGGGCCCCTGACCAGAATGAGGAATACTTCATCTATCAGACCCTTTTAGGGGCCTGGCCCTTGCCCCCGGGAAAAAAGCCGGCCCCGCCATTCATTGAAAAGGTCGCTATATCTCTTCTGAAGTTCTCTCCCTCCAGCCCCGGAGAGGAAACAGAACAAGCCGTTTTTAATCGGAGAATAAAGGAATATATGGTCAAGGCCCTTCGGGAGGCCAAGGTCCACAGCAGTTGGATCAGTCCCGATCCGATGTATGAAGAGGCCTTGAGGCATTTTATCGACAGCCTTTTGTCTCCGGCCCCGGACAATGTCTTTCTGAATCATTTTAAAACCTTACAGAAAAAAATCGCCTATTGGGGGATGTTCAACTCCCTTTCCCAAACCCTGCTTAAGATCGCCTCACCCGGGGTTCCCGATTTTTACCAGGGCACGGAATTATGGGACCTGAGCTTGGCCGACCCCGATAACCGTCGGCCGGTTGATTTTAACATCCGCCGGGAATTGTTGAAAACACTGAAAAAGAGAATGATGGCCGAACCGAACAGCCTGAAGGGACTGGTCGAAGAACTGCTCAGGAACCGGGAGGATGGTAGGATCAAGCTTTATGTGACCTGCCAGGCCTTGAACTATCGCCGGCGGAATCACCTTCTCTTTGCCGAAGGCACTTATACTCCCTTATCGGGGGAGGGTAAACTGAAGAAGAATCTGTGCGCCTTTGCCAGGCAGGGAGAGGATAAAACTGCTTTGATCGTCGTTCCCCGGTTATTGGCCGGGCTGGGAATAAGCCCGGAGACATCTCCTCTGGGCAAAATATGGGAGGACACCTGGATCGTCTTGCCGGAGGGAATAACAGGAAGGGAATTTCGCTGCATTTTTACCGGAGAAACCGTTTCCGTGAGGGCGGAAAACGGGAAAAGGATCCTGAATCTCCGGGAGGTCCTGGCTATTTTCCCCGTGGCCCTGCTGACCTCTTCCTGAGGTTTTTCCGTCTATAGTAATTTTTAAAAAAAGGAGCGGATTAAAATGAATGCCAAGAAAGCTGAAAACCCCTTTAAATTTACCGGCTGCTGGGAGCTTAAGGAGATGCTGGGCCGCACGGCCCGGGATGAACGGCAGCTGGTGGAGATCATCGAGGAGATCCCCCTGGACTCCCTCTACTACCACACCCATGGTTTTTTCATGCGCCATCAGTATATTGCCGGCCCCTATCCCAACGATTTCGCCACCTGGGCAGCCATACAGGTCCGGGACCACCCCCTGGCTGAAAGACTGGGGATTCTCGACCCCTTTGAATATGACGGCCTGGAATCGCTTAGAACCGAGATCATCGATATCATCGAGGATCATTTATCCCGAATGCCGGTCATCCCCCGGATCATATACGGAGAACCCTTTCATTTCATGCAATCGCGTATCATCGCCGCCCCCACCGGCCTGGAAGCCGAAGACCTGGCCGGCTTCTGTGAAATCTTGTCCTCCACGGATTCCAGCGTGGTCTACTTTCATACCTTCGAGGCCATGCTCCGTCTGGGACGCCGGGAAGGGGATTTTTCTCCTTGGCTCTCCAGCCAATTGGGGCAGACCGAATTGGCCTCGGCCATTTCCCAGATCGATTTGTATATGTCCACTCTTGAATCCATTCGAACGCAGATTATTACCCTTTGCGGCGCCGCCCGGAGAAAAGGAGGGAAGGGATGAATCGTCTTGAGGCCTATAAAGAAGTGGTCCCGCCGGGGACCATTGAATTCCTGATGCTCCTGGCCGAAAAAGTCAGGGGGAAAAGAATTCTGGAAATCAATTCCACCCAGGTCGGCGGCGGCGTGGCCGAAATGCTTCAGAGCCTGGTGCCGCTGTTCAGGGAGATCGGCCTGGAATGCGCCTGGGAGGTCATCACCGGGACGGAAGAATTCTTCAATGTCACCAAGTCCTTTCACAATGCCCTCCAGGGCCGGGAGCAAAACATCTCCCCCCAGATGCTCCAGACCTACCTGGAGATCAACCGGGAGAATGCCGGACGACTCTCGTTAGATGCCGATTATGTGATCATCCATGACCCCCAGCCGGCGGCCTTAATAGAAAACCGGAAATCGGGGGGCAAATGGATCTGGCGCTGCCATATCGATATTTCCAGCCCGCAATTGAAAGCCTGGAACTTTCTGCGCCAGTTCGTCGTTAAATATGACACGGCCATCTTCTCCTTGCCCGGCTTTGCCCGCAAGCTGCCCATCCCCCAGTTTCTAATTTATCCTTCCATCGATCCCTTAAGCGATAAGAACCGGGAGTTATCCTCCGAAGAACAGAGCCGGATTCTGGGAAAACTGAACATCCCGCTGGACAAACCCATCCTGCTCCAGGTCTCCCGCTTCGACCGCTTCAAGGACCCTCTGGGGGTGATCCAGGCCTATCGTCTGGCGAAGAAACACCATGATGTGCGCCTTATCCTGGCCGGGGGAAGCGCTACCGACGATCCCGAGGGAGAGGTCGTCCTCTCTGAGGTTCGGACCGCTGCCCAGAATGATCCGGACATCATCATCCTGATGCTTCCACCGGACGCCCATCTGGAGATCAATGCCCTGCAGCGGGCGGCGACTATTGTCCTGCAGAAATCGTTAAAGGAGGGCTTCGGCCTGACAGTAACCGAGGCCATGTGGAAGGGGAAACCGGTCATCGGCGGCTTTGCCGGCGGGATCACCGTTCAACTCGTTTACGGGGTCACCGGATTTTCCGTCTATTCCGTGGAGGGGGCGGCGCTGCGCATCCATTCCCTGCTGGATAATCCCGCTCTAAGAACCAAGATGGGGGAGGATGCCAGGGAATACGTCCGGAGGAATTTTCTGATCACCCGAAATTTGGGCAACTATCTGGCCCTGATGGCCTATCTGGGTTAGAAACGGGTTGGTAAGAGCCGGATCCGGGAAATGATGATCTTGGCCAAGGCCGGACTTTCATCTTCAATCGACTTTGTTGTTGTGGGTCCAATACCAGATGAGGGAATTCGCCTCAATTCTAAACTTGATATATCCGGCGTCTATAAAACTTTTGAGGGTTTGATGGACCAAATCACTGCCAAAACCTGTAGCTTCTTCAAGTCGTTGACACAAGGGATCCATATTTTCTCCAGGATCACCGTCTTGAGTATCGGCGGGGAAAGTACCCCAGGTCTCTAAAAGGTCCTCGGAAAGCATCTTGTAAACCAGCCGCATCCGGTAATGGCCGGCCACCCTTAAATCCTGTTCCGGGGTGTTGGTTTTATCATGAAAACCCCGGACCTGTTTTTCCCAGGCCTGGTTTATTTCTTCATCAAACTCAGCCACAAATTGATTGATGGCTTCAGGCGTCAAAGCGGAGGTTCGGACAATGGCGCTGTTGGCGTCATAACGGGACCAGTCGTCGGTCAGGATTTCCAGGTCATATTGATCAATCTTTTCCCGGACCGTGGTCCCGGGGAAGGGGGCCAGAAAATGAAACCCATAGATAATATCGAGACCTTTGGAAAACTCCGCCGTGTCTTTCAATGTTTCGGGTGTTTCTCCGGGAAGTCCGACCATAAAGGAAGCGTGGGGCAGAATGCCCACCTCCTTGCAGAGGGCCACCGCCTTTCGAGCCTGATCGAGAGTAATCCCCTTCTTGACCCGCTTTAACACCTCCTGATTCCCGGATTCGATGCCGAAGCTGACGCAGTCGCAGCCGGTCTCCCGCATCAAACGCAGGGTTTCTTTGTCCACGGTATTGACCCGGGAAAAGGCTGTCCAGGTTAAGGTAAGTTTTCGCCGGCGAATTTCTTCACAGACTTCCCAAACCTTTTCCCGGTCCGAGGTAAACAGATCGTCGGCGATATTGATCCGGGTAAATCCGTAGGACAGGATCTGTTCGATCTCATCCACCACCAGGGAGGCCTTTCGGGAGCGGGCCTTGCTGCCCACCATTTTTCGCCCCTGGCAAAAAATGCAGGAATAGGGGCAGCCCCGGCCGGTGATCATGGAAACGGGAAATCCGAGGGCCTGATAACGGGACATGGGCAGCAGGTGCCGGGCCGGCAGGGGCAGTCGGTTCAAATCGTCGATCAGCGCTCTCTTCCCGGTTTGAATGATGGTTCCGTTTTCCCGGAAGGCGACTCCCTGAATATCTCCCCAATTCCCCTGACCTTGGAAATGGTCGACTATTTCCGATATGGTTTCTTCCCCCTCGCCGATGACCAGCATATCTATTTCCGGGTAGGTTTTCAGGGTCTTGATCACATCAAACGAGACATGGGGACCGCCCATGAGGGTGAGGAGAGAAGGGTCGATTTTTTTGGCGGTGGTCACGATTTCGGCCGCCTGGGGAAAATTCATGGTCACCGAGTTGGCCCCCAGCAAATCCGGTTTGAAGTTCTCCAGTTCCCGCGTCAATTTTTCCGGGGTATAGCGGGAAATGATAAAGTCGATGATTTTCACTTCCGCTCCGGCCTGTTCAAAAGCCGAGGCGGCATAGGATAACCCCAAGGGGGGGGAAGGAGCTTCTTCCAAAGGATAGGGGGGGGCAATCAGGGCTACTCGCATGGATACCTCAATATGTACTGGAGTGTTGGAGTGTTGGAATACTGGAATATTAGAGATGTTGAGAACCGGGTTATTCAGACCAATACTCCATTACTCCGATACTCCATTATTCCACCCGCAAAAATTATAGATAACTTTTTAGAAATAAGGACGTAAAAATCTAATAATCAATTTTAAATATGGCTACTCAATCCCCTTTCAACGGGAATACCAGGGACCGGATCCAGCCTATAAGGGTATTTCCTTTAAGGTTGTTCTTTTCGTTCTCTTTCACTTCAGCGGTGAGCTGGGCGATGATCGAAAACCAGTCTTCCCGGGTCTGCATGGGTTTGTCCCGATCGAGTTGCTTCAGGACCACCGCCGGATTACCGGCGGCCAGCACATTGGGCGGGATATTCTTGACGACCACCGCCCCGGCCCCGATAATACTGTTATCCCCAATGGTCACCCCTTTGCAGACAATGGCACTGTCCCCCAGCCAGACATTGTTTCCGATCCGGACCGGGGAAGACTGCCCGACAAACATGCTCCGGTCATACAGATCATGCCAATCGGCATCGGTAACATAAACGCGATTGGCCAGCATACAATTATCTCCGATCAGAATCTCCGTGGCGGCGCTGATTCTCACTCCGGCGCAGATCAAACAATATTTCCCTATTTGGATATGCCCTTCGTCTTTCCGGTTCGACCAAACCGTTAAGCGAACCTTGTTGTCCGAGGTGGCTATGATATTGGCATAATCACCCAGTGAAATAGGCCCGCCGTTCACTTCCACGCACCAGGGCTTCATGATGGTCGTATCCTGGCCCAGCTCCTCAAATTGGGGGCGCAGGAAATGATTCGCATACCATACTTCAAACCGGTGGCTCAGACGTTTGACAAAATAAGGACGATGATCTCTTTTCAATTAATAACCAACCTTGTTTTTCAATGAAGTAATGATGATTGATGAACTCGAAAAAAGTCGCCCATGGCCCCTTTGCGTCATTCCCGTGGAAACGGGAATCCAGTGTTTTTTGGTTAGTTACGAATGATCTGGATTCCCGCTTACGCGGGAATGACGGTCCTTATCCATTCATCATTTTTACAATTGGGGGACTGTTCCAGTCGTGTTTGCTCATGGCCAAGGGAGGGCCTATCCGTTACTAAGAGGTCTGCTCTTTCGGGGTTTCCCAGAAACCGTGATTAAATATCCGGCTGGCCGGGGTCATCTCATTCAGGGCATCATAAGCCAGAAGGACCGCAGCGGCCGTCCAGGATGTTTTTTCCTCAGGCCAGATGACCGTGTCGGGAAAGGTAACGCCCATCCAATAGGAACCGTCATCAAATTTCTTGTCCCGCAACCAGTTAAATACCGTCTCCGCCCGATCAAAATCACCGATAGCCGCCAGGGTCAATACCAATTCGGATGTCTCAGCCATGGTGACCCAGGGCCGATCGGAAACACAGCGCACTCCCCAATCCGGTACGGTAAACTTATCCCAGAATTTTTCAATCCTCTTTTTAGCTTCCAAGCCGGTGACCGCGCCGCAAAGGACGGGATAATACCAATCCATCGAATAGCGGGATTTGATCATGTTGAAACAATCCGGTTTGTTCCGGATGGCTTCCCCCAGCTTCTCCATGGCCTTTTCCCAGTCCGGACGATGTTTGCCTAAGAGGGCGGCTATGGCCAGGGCGCACTTGAGGCTCATATAAATGGAACTGGAGCCGGTTAACAGAGCCATGGGATCAACAATCCCTCTCCCGTTCCTGGCCCAGTAAATCTCCCCGGTGGGGGCCTGGAGGTTGACGGCATAATTAATACCGTCTTTAACACTGGGCCACATATGTCCGAGAAAGGCTTTATCCCCGGTCAATAAAAAATAATGGAAGACCCCGACGGCGATATAGGCGGACATGTTGGTTTCCCGGGTGGTATCCTCGGGGATACCGTCCCGGGTCGCTGACCACCAGCTTCCATCTTTGAGCTGAGTCTTGACCATCCAGTCAAAGGCCAGGGCCGCTTCTTTCAAGTACCCGGCCACACCGAGGCCCATGGCACTTTCCACATGATCCCAGGGATCGGTTTTCCCCCCCAAAGACCAGGGGATTTCGCCGTCCGGCCTTTGTAGGTTTAGGATGAATTCCGCTGTGGAAGATATATCGACAACTGGAATCCGGACCTTACGAGAAATGAGGGCTTCGATCATGTTCTTCCTTCCTTAAATAAAATACGATACTTTTCCCCAGGAGCGGATTCAGGAGGTGCTCCAGAAAACGGGTAATCCTGGGTTTTTTCATCATGTCCCAGACCAGGAAGCGATGGTACCAGTTGACCAGAAGGGCGTCCTCCCGTTTCGGACCGATTAAGCATTTCAACCACCAATAAGGAGTATGAAGGCTATGGGCGAAGTGGGAGGCCCACAACCGGGAGCCCGAGCCTTCCATCAGGGCGATCAATTCTTTCTTTTTATAGATACGAATATGCCCATTGGCATTCTGGTGATAACTGTCAGACAAGGCCCAACAGATTCGTTCCGGCAGATACCTGGGGACACTGACGACCAGGTCCCCCCCGGGCCTTAGCACCCGGGAAACTTCTTTGATGGCCGTGTGTTGGTCGGGGATGTGTTCCAGCACTTCCGAACAAATTACCATATCGAAATAATGGTCAGGGAAAGGCAGGCGGGTAATATCAGCCACCAGGGTGGCCCATATCCCTCCACCGACTTCCCCCAAGTCTTCCTGTAAACGAAGCCGGTTTCTGGCCTCCTTGACCTCATCCAGGCAAACATCGGAACCGATAACCACCACCTTTTCCAGCCTGGAAGCCGCACAGGCATGGCGCCCGGATCCGCAGCCGATATCCAATATTTTGTATCCCATCTTTATCGGAAGCCGATTAAACTCGACGGTGATCATGGATGGTTTCCCGGTAAGCTTCGACCGTGGCCTGGGCCGCTTTCTCCCAGGTGAAAAACTGATGAACCCGTTTAAATCCGGCCTCGCCCAAGGCTTTGGCTTTCTCCGGATTATCGAGGAAATCCTTAATGGCTTCAGCCAGAGCCAGGGAATCTCCCGGAGGGATGACCAGGCCGGCGTCTCCCACTACTTCAGGCAGAGCTCCTCCGGAGGTGCTGATGACCGGTACCCCGCAGGCCATGGCCTCCCCTGCGGGCAGACCAAACCCTTCATACAGGGAGGGGATTATGGCCATGGTAGCCCTGGCATAGCAACGAACGAAATTTTCATTATCAATCCGGCCGGTAAAGGTGATTTGCCGGCCTATCCCCAGCTCCTGGATGAGTTTGAGAATCCGGCCGTTTTTTTTATTTTTTCCTACCACCGTTAGTCTTATCGGGTGTGTTTCTGAAACTTCTTTAACGGCTTTTAACAAATAGTCAAGGCCTTTTAAGGGCATGTCGGCACTGTTGGTGACAATAATTCGATTTTTTTCTCTTTCTATTTCGGGAATCGGATAAAAAATTTCGGTGTTGATGCCGTTAGGAACCACTTTGAATCTTTGGCGGGGAATATTGAATTCCCGGCTAATGTCCTCTCGGGCACATTCGGAGACGGTAATGATTTTGGAAAGCTTTCGCGAAACCTTGATCTGCATCCCGATGAAGGAATACCATCGGACCTGTTTAAATTTCTTCCAGGGAGAAGGGGCCGCGGCGATGTCCAGCCTGCGGTCTACCGTGATGGGGTGATGGATGGTGGCAACGGTGGGAACCGCTTTCTGCATTTTCAGCAGACCGTAGAAGAGACTTTGGTTGTCGTGAATAATATCGTACCGGTCATGCTTGTCATTAAGAAATTTTTGGGCCCTGAGCCCGAAGGTGAAGGGCTCGGGAAAGCCCGCGGTGGAGACCCCGATCCACTCCAGCAGATTGATGGGATCGCAAAGTTCCTTAAAAGAAGGAATCCTGAACAGGGCTTCAGGGTTATACAGATCGAGGGAGGGGAGACGATAGATCTTGATATCCCCATCGAGGAGCGGATCAGGCGGGCCGGATATTACCTCGACCTGATGGCCCAGGTCCTGGAGCGCCCTGCTCAAATTTTTCAGATAGACCCCCTGTCCGCCGCAGTGGGGATTGCTCCGGTAGCTTAAAAGACAAATGCGGAGAGGACCATTCTTCTTTTCGGATTCCATAGACCTGGTCTTTGAAAGGATAAAAAATTGCTTGATTTATTTCCGAGCGCTCGTTCACTTTTTGGAGGATTTCTACCACATTTTGGGTCGGGAAGTCAAGCCAAAACGTGAGAAAGTCCTGGCCTCTCGATCCCTAATAAATCCCCGGTCTTTTATTCCTTCCTCAACTTAGGCCGGTCCAATCCTTTGACGATCTGGGAACGGATCATCCGCGGCAGCATCAGGTGATGATGGGGGCAGATGGATTTGGGGTTTTGATAGGCGCTGCCGGCGAAGGCCTGCAGATAACGCCGAATTTCCTCATAACGGACCACTTCATCCACAAAACCTCTTTTAGCGCAGTAAACAGGCCGGGATTGTTCATAATATTGCTGGGCCAGGGCGTTCATCTTGTCAATCACCGGCTGCAAAGGTTTGCCGCTGTCTTTTTCCTTGACCAGCCTTCGGGAAAAGGAAGCCACGGCCGCCGTCTCCCCGTGCATGACATAGATCTCGGTCGTCGGGGTGCCCAGGGTAAAGGCATTATGGTTATTGGCGGTTGGACCGCCCATAATGTAATGGGCCGCGGCCGTGCCCTTTCTCAAGACGACCAGCATCATGGCCACATCGGTCTGCTCTATGGAATAAATCAGGGATTGGCCCAGACCCAGCAGTTCAGCCTTTTCGGCCGTATCCCCCACATCAATCCCTGAAGTGTCCTGGAACCAGACGATCGGGACCCGGTCCCGGCCGCATTGGGTGACGAATTCATTCATCTTGATCAGGCCCTGACGATAAAGCTTGCCGCCGATGCCAATATATTCATCGGTGTATTCCGGGTAATCGGCCCCCAGGAAGCCCTGTCGATTTCCTATGATTCCCACTAAAAAGCCGTCCACCTTGACCAGGCCGGTATAGACCTCCGGTCCAAAGCCGGGCCGGAATTCCAAGTGTTCGCTACCATCCACCAGACGGGCCAGGAAATTATCAAAGTCATAAACCGCCTTTTGGTTAAAGGCAATGATCGAAGGCAGATCCGAAAGGGGATATTTGGGGTCGGCCGGTTTGGCCACCCGGAAAAACCGCGGATGATAGGCCGGTATTTCAGCCATATATTCCTTCAAGGCCTCCAGAACCTGAGTTTCTTCCTCAAACACGGCTCGGAAAAATCCGGTGGAATCGTAATGGATTTTAACACTGCCGGGAGGGACCTGTTTGAAATGCCGGGTAGCCTCGATAATCTGCTCGGCCCCCTCTTCATCAAAAGACCCCTTGGGACTCATGCCGCTGACGATGCCGCCTCCACCCACGGCAATATTACAATTTTTGTGGGCCAGCAAAATGGTGGGACTGATACCTTGATATCCGCCACCGGCTGGATTAGTCCCATAG
This sequence comes from Deltaproteobacteria bacterium, assembly GCA_016208255.1. GTDB lineage: Bacteria > Desulfobacterota > RBG-13-43-22 > RBG-13-43-22 > RBG-13-43-22 > RBG-13-43-22. The sequence continues at coordinate 25,281 of JACQYK010000037.1, forward strand.
ATGCCGGCCAGGACCGGAATGCCCAATTTTTCCAGTTCGGCATGACGGAAGAAGGTGGTGCCGTTCCCCCGGCGGTCGGCATAAACCTCCTGTTGCTCGGTGAGCTTAACGCCGGAACAATTGACCAGCCAGACCAGAGGAATATGAAGGCGTTTGGACAAATCCGTCACCCGCAGCTGGTTTTCGGCCTGCCCGGCGATCCAGGCCCCGGCGATAACTTTGTTGTCAAAACCGATCAGGACGCACCAACGGCCGCTGACACGGGCCAGACCGTCGATGACCCCGGTGGTCCCCTCTTCGTTATCTTTAGGGTTATAGAGCGTGTGCAGGGGGCAGAACGTTCCCGGATCAACCAGATATTCGATCCGGTCCCAAACGGTCATTTCCTTCCGCTCATGGATTTTTTCAGCCGGAAGTCCGGCCTTCTTAACCCGTTCGATTTCCGCTTCAATTTCTTTCACCACCGCCTCTATTTGTTCCCGGTTCCCGGCCATCTTCTCAATCTGGGCCGGTTTGATGGGTTTACCTAAATCATCCATTTTTTCAAAATAAGGTCGCATAAATTACTCCTCCTTCAATGTATGATACCAATACTTAATCCTTGGTAAATCCTTCGAAATTTTGGGTACTCATTTAATCCAGTAAAATATTTTTGGCTACAATCATACGCTGGATCTGGTTGCTTCCATCAAAGATCTGGATAGCCTTGGCATCCCTCATCATCCGCTCCACCGGCGATCCCTTCAAATACCCTGCCCCTCCGTAGATTTGGACGGCGTCGATGGTTGTCCGCATGGCCAAGTCTGAGGCATAGCATTTACACATGGAGACCAGGGTTTCCTGGTCGCGAAAAGTACCCTCCCGGTTGTCGATCATGGCCGCTGTTCTGAAAATCATGGACCTGGCCGCCTCGATTTCCATTTTCATGTCGGCCAGCATGAAACTTATGGCCTGAAAGGAGGCGATCAACCGTTTGAATTGGGTTCGTTTTTTTGCAAAAGCCAGGGCTGCTTCATAGGCCCCTTCGGCAATACCCAGAGACATGGAAGCCACCCCCCAGACCCGCATGATGTTGGCATGATGGGATAAGATCGACCACCCTTCCCCTTCCTGAAGGAGGAGATTTTCCTGGTCAACTTTTGCCTGGTTAAAGATCATTTCCGAGGTCACCGATCCTCCCAATCCCATTTTCTTTTCTTTTTTTCCAAAAGACAAACCGGAGGTTTCCCGGGGGACGATCAGGGCACTGACGCCGGCCGTCCTTTTTCCGGGTCCGGTTCGGACAAAGACCAGGTAATAATGGGCATGGGGTCCTAAAGTAATAAATGTTTTCGTTCCATTGACCCGATAACAGTCTCCATCCAGGACCGCCCTGGTTTGAAGAGAGCCGGCATCGGAACCATGGTTCGGTTCGGTCAAACAAAATCCACACAGTCTGTCGCCCTGAGCCATATCGGAAAAAAACCGTTTCTGTTGCTCGCTGGTTCCTACCCCCCGGATGATCCGGATGACCGCCTGGGTAGGAAAGATCAACAAGGCCGAAGCTGGAGAGGCCTTTGAGATTTCTTCTATGACCAGGCAGAGGGAGGTGGTATCAGTATCCCGACCGCCGTACTCCAAGGGAAGGGAAAGCTTTAAAAGACCGGCCCTGATAAAGGCCTCATAACTGGTCTGGGGGAATTCATCCCGGGAATCAATTTCTAGGGCATGGGGGGTAATCTCCTCGGCCACCAGGGCCCGCACCTTTTCCTGAATCTCCTTTTGAGCCGGGTTGAGATGGAGAAACATCGATTTTAGGTCCGCCTTTCTTCAGTCCTGACAAGTCCGGATTTTATCGGGCTATCAAAAAAACGAAGACAAGACAACTATCATAAATAATCCTGTTACTTGTCAATATCTTTTTGCCCGGTAATTTCTATTTGACTTGGCCGCCATTCATTTTCTATGATAGGAGGGGAGAAGAAATCATGGAGTATTGGAGTATTGGAGTACTCCACTTCTCCGATATCTCTTATTAAATATGAACAAAGCCATTTATAAAGCCCTTGAAAAAATTGTCGGTCCGGAGCATATCACGGATCGGGAGGCAGACCGGCAAAGCTATGCTTATGATGCCACCCAGACTCAGGCCTGGCCCGAGGGGGTGGTCTTTCCGGCAACGGCCGCAGAAGTCGCCGCCATCGTCGGATTGGCCAATACCTGCCAATTTCCCCTGGTCCCCCGCGGGGCCGGATCGGGAATGAGCGGAGGGTCGGTTCCGATTCAGGGAGGGGTCGTCCTGGTGCTGCTGCGAATGAATCGGATCATAAACATCGATACCAACAATATGTTGGCCGTCGCTGAACCGGGGGTCATTACCAGGGATCTGCAACAGGCCGTTGAAGCCCGGGGATTATTTTATCCTCCGGATCCTTCTTCTTCCCATTTTTCAACTCTGGGGGGAAACCTGGCCGAATGCGCCGGGGGTGGAAGGGCGGTAAAATACGGCGTGACCAGGGATTATGTTTTGGGCCTGGAAGTGGTGCTTCCCACCGGGGAAATAATTAAAACCGGGGTCCGCACGGCCAAAGGGGTGGTAGGGTACGATCTGACCCGCCTGCTGGTCGGTTCCGAGGGCACCCTGGGAATCATCACCCAGATGGTTTTGAAGTTGATCCCCTTGCCTGAAGCCAGACAAACCATTCTGGCTTTTTTCGATCAGATGGACTTGGCCGCCCGTTCCGTGGTGGAAATTTTTCAGTCCCGGATCCTTCCCTCCCTTCTTGAATTTATGGACCATTCGTCGATCGCCTGCCTGGAGGAATATCTTCACCTGGGCTTGCCCACCGATGCCCAGGCCATGTTGTTAATCGAGGTGGACGGTGACCGTGAGGCGGTAGCCCGGCAGGGNNNCAGGCCATGTTGTTGATCGAAGTGGACGGTGACTGGGAGGCGGTAGCCCGGCAGGGAGAAGCCATTCAAAATATTTTCCGGCAACTGGGCGCCAGAGAAGTAAAAAAGGCGGCCACTCCTCAGGAAGCGGAGGAACTCTGGAAGGCCCGCCGGGCGATTTCACCCGCCCTTTTTCGTTTAAAGCCCCACAAGATCAATGAAGATATCGTCGTCCCCCGGGATAAAATCCCGGAAGCGATCAAACGTTTTGAAGAAATCAGCCGGCGTTTGGAATTATTGATCGTCAGTTTCGGTCACGCGGGAGACGGCAATATCCATGTTAATATCATGTTTGACGGGAAGAAGGCGGAGGAAAAGAAAAGGGCTCAGGAGGCGGTGGCCGAGATATTCCGGGTGGTCCTGGATTTAGGCGGGACGCTCTCCGGGGAACATGGGGTCGGATTGACCAAGGCCCCTTTCCTGTCCCTTGAATTAGATCCGGTCTCCATGAACCTCATGCAAAAAATCAAAGACCTCTTCGATCCCAACCATATTCTCAATCCGGGGAAGATATTTCCCTCTTAGGACCAACCCGGGGTATGGAAATAACCGAATATCGAATAACGAAGGAAGAAAAAAACTTCATGATTCGCAACACCTTAGACTTTTGAAAAAAGAGCCTTTACTCACCGCAGAGCCGCAAAGCACGCAGAGAAATTTTTTATTGAACAATCCCGTGAGAGGCGGGATTGTTCAACCCAGCCATGGCCTCCGGCCAAATAATTACCCGGAGGGTAGCGAAGCTTATCAATTGCCGGCCTCTCACTGGCATTTGATAAATTTTCTTCTTTGCGACCTCTGCGCCTCTGCGGTGAAAAAGAGTCGTTTCAAAAAGCTAAAATAATTCCATGATTCGAAATTCAACATTCATCTTTTTGTTTCGCCGAACGGTCCGGCTCCCGGAGGGGAGCCTATTTTGGAGCCCGGCAAAGCCGGGCGGAACGAACGATTAACGCCGAACGTATTCTGACCCCTATTTCTTCAAAGGCCCACCCGCCAAAAAACGGGCTTGCAGCCGTCGCATCCCTTGGAGCCAGCGGTCATAATCGCTGGTCTTTCTCTGCAGGTAAGTTATTACCTCGGGGTGAGGCAGAATCAGAAAATTTTCCTTATGTAAGCCCTCAATAACCGATTCGGCCAGTTCTTCCGGTTCCATCAACCCGTCAACCGCGGCTACGCCGCCATCCGGCCCGGCCATGGCCGTGCGCACGGCTTGGGGACAGAGAGCGAACACTTTGATTCCTTGATCACCGTAGGTGATGGCGATATTTTCGGCCAGCCCCACCGCCGCGTGTTTGGTTACCGAATAAGGGGCTGAACCAATCTGGCTGAGGAGTCCCGCGGCCGAAGCCGTGATCATGAGCGCACCGCCGCCCCTTTGAATCATGCCGGGAATAATCGCGCGGCCCACATAGACATGGGCCATGACATTGATCTCCCAGATCCGTTGCCATTGATCATTGGGACATTCCACGCCGCCGATGGCAATGACACCGGCATTCGAGCAAAAAAGATCTAGGGGCCCGTATTTTTCTTCCGCAAAGCGGACTAAACGCTTAACATCGTCTTCCCGGCTGACATCACATTTAAAAGCGGCCCCCCTGATTTCATGGGCAACAACATTGGCTGAAGTCTCATCGATATCGGCCACGACAATCCCTTTGGCCCCTTCCCGGGCAAGCCGCCGGGACAAAGCCGCGCCTATTCCATTGGCTCCACCCGTGATGACCACGACCTTATCCTTGATTTCCATATTATTCCCCTTTATTTCTTTCGATTAAAATGGATCAAATCTTCTATTCCTTGAACCCTGAACTTTGAACTTTGAATATACTGTAAATATCCCTTAGAATTGTCAACAAGAATATTGCCGACTCGAATATTGATGATTTAAGAATAGAAATCAGTTATAATGCCTCCCTTATGAAAACCAGGAATCCATTCGAAACGTTGGGAATCGCCCCGGCCATGGTTCGGGACTTGGAGGGTAAGGAACTGTTTTCCCTGGTCAAGGCCTCCTACCGGGCTCTGATGCTGATTTATCACCCGGACCGATCGCCTTTGCACGACCAGGATTTGAAAATCCAGAGGACCAAAAAAGTAGCCGAGATCAACCTGGCCTTTGAAAAACTGGATCATGACCGGGACCCGGCTTCCCTGGAGCATTATCAACAATTATATGCCCGTCGGGTTGGGGAAGGATGGAAAAAAACCATCCGCCAGTTAAACCGGGAGATCCTGGATCTCAATTCCAATAATGAAAACCTCTCCCAGGGATACCTCCGTCATCTGCTGGAACCCTGTTTCCCGGACCTGGCGGAACACGTTTCTGGTATCACCAGCATCTTCCATCTTAAAAATCGGATTGTGGGGTTGCAAGACATTGCCATTAATCATAATGTGCGGTCTTTAACCTGGATGTTAGGGACCAACTATAAAGAAATCAAATTTGACGCTGAGGGGAGGATGTCTTATAAACTGCCTTGCCGAAAACGGTTTATCCAGGTCAATTTTATCAAACTCCTGGGAACGGTGGATAAAGACAAGGTGGATCTGGTTCCCCTGCTGGATCGGGTGACTCCCAAAGATCAAGCGGTTCGGCTGGAAAAGTGGAAAAAAGGGGCTCCTGAAGACCTGAAGTGTTTTGATGTCCTGAACACGATGTCGGCCGAAAAATTCCAACGGCACTGCCTCCCTTTTCTAAAGCCTGATATGCAGGAAGGGTCTTTTCTGTTTTCACTTCACCGGAATACCGTCCAGGAAAAACGGATTAACCTGGAAGGGCTTATTATCCGAACCCATCCTTCTTGAAGCGGCCTTTGAAAAACGCCCCCGGATTGTCCGGTTTTTTCATCAAATTCTAATCCTTCCTGATTTCAGCCTGACCTGATCGATCCTGCGGGGAAAAAAGAAAAAAGGCATCTGTTTAGCTTTTTGAAATTCAAATACTATATAGACAGGATTTACAGGATTACTTTGATTTTTGTGCCTTTCCGCCTGCGGGCAGGCAGGGAAAGGCTCAAATCGAATCACCTGACGGACAGAGTCATCAGTTACCGCTGGAAGCGGATTGAAGTTGCTCAGGGTCTTCCGGAGCCTGAGCAAGAACCTGTAAATCCTGTTAATCCTGTCTGATATTTATTTTTTCATAAAACTAAAGTGTTACAAAAAACGGAATTATCAAGACCATAATGGAACCTGCTTATCATAAACTCTGGCTTTCAGGAGAACTCAAGGAAAAGACCCGAGCCGCCTGGGATCTTCTATCCTCCTGCTCCCTCTGCCCGCGGAACTGCCGGGTAAACCGGCTGATAGGGGAAAAAGGATTCTGCGGACAAGGCCTTCAGGCTAAAGTGGCCCGGGCCTTGCCCCATTTCGGGGAAGAGCCCCCTCTTTCCGGCAGCCGGGGGGCCGGAACGGTCTTTTTTTCCGGTTGCGCCCTGCGCTGCCTCTATTGTCAGAATTTCCAAATCAGCCAGGAAGGAATTGGGGAAGAACTGGCCCCGGAAATCCTGGCCGGTGTCTTCCTGGATCTGCAGATTCAAGGGTGTCATAATCTTGATCTGGTTTCGCCGACCCCCCATCTGCCTTTTATCCTTTCCGCCCTGAAGATAGCTGTTTCTCAAGGATTTAAATTGCCGATTATTTATAACACCCACGGGTATCTTTCAGAAACTGCTCTGGACTTGTTGGATGGGGTCGTGGACATCTTCCTGCCGGACATGAAATATGGGGAGAAAAATAGGGCGGCCCTGCTTTCCCAAGCCGAAGATTACCCCCTTTACAACCAGGACGCCATCAAAGAGATGTATCGTCAGGTGGGCCCGTTGAAAATTGACGAACAAGGAGTCGGCTCCCGGGGTCTTTTGGTACGCCACTTAATCTTGCCTGAAAACAAGTCCGACAGTCTGGAAATTATCAGGTCACTGGCCTCCCTGTCTAAGGAGATCCCCATCAGCCTGATGGCCCAGTATCGCCCTTGTTATAAAAGTCATGAGGTTTCTGAAATCAACAGGCCATTACACCCCCGGGAATATTCGGAGGTCGTCGCCCTGGCTGAACAGTTGGGTTTTGAAGAAATCTACGTTCAAAATTTGGAAAGCGCCGAAATCTATTACCCGGATTTTTCCCGGGATGATCCTTTTGCCGGGAAATAAGATAATCCCCCCTCTTACCTTTAGAAAAAGGGAATGGCACCTACCCAGGATGACTAGAAAGATCAACCCTCGGTACTGGGACTCGGACACCTGCTTATATTGAGGAACAATCATGGTTCAACGCAATATCAGAACAAAAAACCCTGGCAAACTGCCATGGAGGCTGCCAAACTCATAAGAATTAAATTAATTTCTTCCTTCTATACTACGTATAGCTTCCTGTAATTGTGTAAGTTCCATTTGTGAAAAATCCCAAGAGTTCAAACGGAAATTAATGAATAGGCCTTCCAAACTTATTGACATTTTCCCAGTTAAAAGGTATAAGATTCTCAACAAAATACTTAAGTTTTCATGTTGGCAACCTAAACTAGGGAGTGTCGATGGAAGAATAAGAGGCCCCATTTCTCAAGGTAGAGAGTTGGGGTTTTTATTTTTGACAAGGGGAAGGAGGTGAAAGCAAGTAAGATAAATTGAATCCATTGATAGCCTTCAACCCTTAACCAATTAAAAATTTTGGAGGAAAAAATGAAGAAAAAATCATTTATTTTTACATTTTTTTTGGCGATATTCCTATCTTGCGGAATTGTCTATGCCCAGCAATGTGTCACCATTCAGGATGGCACCCTACTTACATCGGTTAACACTGTTATCGAAACAGGATATGACGAGTGGGGGTATAATTATCAAGCACGGATTTTTAATGGAATGTACTGCGATTCCTATCGTGATGCAGCTTGGTGCCAACCTTATAAGGATGTGGTTCTTGAGATGAAATGGAACGATGCCTGGTTGAGCAATAAAGATTGTGATGGGGATCAACTCCTTGACCGCCATTTTGGGTTTACTTCTTATATTGGTTCCGGTGCATGGTTAACCAATCATCAAAAGGGAACATATACAGACACTAATGGGAAAAAGCAAAGATGGAATTATTTTTGCAAAATCGTTGCTGCCCCTGCGGATGCAACCTTAAACAGCAATGTTTGGTACGCTGCTGATGGATCCGAAATTGGACCGGCAATTTGGGGGGAGTTTGTTGTCATACAGGAAATTTCTAACGATACCGGCACTGGAGATCATGGAGTCTTTTATCTTAGCCCGTATAGTGCCGGGTTTGGTAGATTCAGTCCCCAACATTAAAAAAAATTGGGTGGTTTTTCTTTAATCATCAGAGGCAGAGTCACCAAAGGCTCTGCCTTTTCTTGTGTACATTTCAAGTAGTAATTAATTCTTTAGGGAACGAGATTGGTGCAGTAGTAGGTGAAGTCGTTACGTATAGGTAGGCGAAGCTGAGAGAAGAGTTGTTTTGACAATGTCTGTTCTAACTACTTGTTAGTGCAATTTATTTTTTCTCTTATTTTTATTATATTTACCGATAAATTCATCAAAAAGTTCCTTATTCCAGTGCATTACCTTTCGAAGGGGAAAACCTCTAAGCGGGTAATCAATGACTCCTGCCTCTTCAAGTTTGTCTCTTAGACGTTATAAGGCCCTTTCAGAAAGTCCGGAATATTTGGCTAAACCCTTCCAGCCAAAACCAAAATTTTCCTTCATCATTCCTCTCCCGCTTTATCCCCAAATTCCCCTTCGATTACCGGCCCCAGGCGCATTTACAAAAACCACTTCAATGGTCTGCCTCACGATATTCTGATTATTGACCGTCACCGAGGCCCCGGTCCCTTTATTCTTGAGCAGCCCCAAATGTTTGGCCAGGATCTCCAGCGTCCCCTTTTTTTCCCACATCTTGACCTTCTTAATCAAGCCGATTAAATTCTTGGGGAATAAAATTGATGAAATC
>JACQYK010000002.1 GCA_016208255.1 Deltaproteobacteria bacterium
GACCGGCGGGCGCATCCTGGAGGGTTATGCCCTGACCGAGACCACCATGGCCGCCTGTGTCGGCCCCTATGAGGGGCAGTACAAGGAAGGTTCGGTCGGCCTGCCGCTGCCCGACGTATCCGTGCGGATCGCCGACATCGACAGCGGGGAAGGGGACCTGCCCCCGGGACAAAGAGGTGAGATCGTTTTCAGCGCCCCGAACCTGATGATGGGCTACTGGCAGAAACCGGAAGAGACTAAAGAGATGCTGCGCGACAACTGGCTGTACACGGGCGACGTGGGCTATATGGATGAAGACGGTTATGTCTTTATTACCTCGCGCAAAAAGGACCTGATCAAACCCAGCGGCTTCCAGGTTTGGCCTCGCGAGGTGGAAGAAGTCATCTCTGCCCACCCGGCCGTGGCCGAGGTCTGCGTGGCCGGTATTCCCGATGCCAAACAGGGTGAGGCCGTTAAGGCCTGGATCATTTTAAAAGCGGGTAAATCCGCTACGGCCTAGGAAATACAGGCCTGGTGCCGCGAGAAACTGGTCGCCTATAAAGTGCCCAAGTTCGTTGAGTTCCGGGATGAACTTCCCAAGACCATGGTGGGTAAGGTGCTTAAGAGGGTATTGGTGGAAGAGGAAAAGAAAAAAAGCGGATAAAAAAGTCTTGTTCTAATATGAAAAAAGAATCACCCCCACCTCAATCCTCCCCCCTCAAAGGGGAGGAAGCTCCCTTTTCCCGCCGGGGGAGAGGGTTGGGGTGAGGGGGAAACGAATATTTTCATGTGCCGACATCCTCTGGATGTCTCTTCTTAGGTCGGCGAAGCCGACCGGCTCTTAGCCCCCCACAGGGGCATGAGTGCTTAGTTTTTGGAAGCGGTCTTAGAGAGCCTCATCGTGTTTCCGATCACGGTCAAACTGCTGGCAAACATGGCCAGAACGGCAATCATAGGATTCAAGAGCCCGCTCATGGCCAAAGGAATTCCGAGGACATTATAAAGAAAGGCGAATCCAAGGTTTTGTCTGATAATCCGCATAGTCCGTATAGAAAGATCGATCACCTCCCGAATCTTCATCGGGTCATCGGTTAATAGAGTGACATCCGAAGCCCTTGCTGAAATTTCGGCTTTGGTCCCCAGGGCGAAACCCACATCCGCCTGAGCCAGAGCCGCCGCGTCGTTAAACCCGTCCCCGATCATCCCCACCCGATGGCCCTGTTTCTGAAGTTCCCGGATGAGGTCCACTTTGTCCTGGGGCAGGGCCTGTCCGAGAAAAGAGGATATTCCCAGTCGGCCGGCGACGGCCGCGCTGGTTTCCTTGGAATCTCCGGAAAGGATCCAGAGTTGATAGCCTCTTTGCCGAAGATATGAAAGGGTCTCCCGGGCAGACTCCTTCAATTGATCGCCGAAGGTTATAAATCCCCTAACCTGACCTTTCCATCCAAAAAAGACGACGGTCATCCCCTCGACCTCGTCCCTGTTAGCTTGAGAACCAAGGGTTTCAGGAATCTCCATTCCCTGGGCCTGCATCAAGTTTCGGTTGCCGGCGATCACCGGATGGCCGGCAACCAGGCCTTTGATCCCCAAACCGGGCAGCATTTGAAAATCTTTTACCGCTTCCAAATCAAGGGAGGATTCCCGGGCCTTGTCCTGAATCGCCCTGGCCAAAAAATGATCGGATAATGATTCTAAAGAAGCGATTCTTCGCAGGGCTTCCGGACCGCTGCCTTCCAGGGTAATGATTTTACGCAGGACGTACCGTCCTTCGGTCAAAGTGCCGGTCTTATCAAAGATCAAGACATCCAGCCCTTCGATTTTTTCTAAAGCTGCCGGGTTCCGGAAAAGGAAACCTTTGGTCCGACCCACTCCAATGGCCGCCACCTTGGCCAGAGGGATAGCGATCCCCAGGGTACAGGGACAGGTGATAACCAGTATCGTTATGGCCCGCAGCAGGCTTACCTCCAGCGAATACCCGTGAAAAAAAAGATAAAGGGCCGTCCCGACGGCCAGGCCCAGGAGGCCGGGGATGACCCAGCGGGTCAGACGATCGGCGAAAAGTTCAAAGGTGGTCTTCCGGGAAAGACCCTCCTGAATCATAGTAATGAGCCGGCCGATGGCACTGTCAGTCCCCACACGAGTGGCCCTGATCCGCAATGGTCCGGAAAGAAGTAAAGAGCCGGCCTGGACCTCATCATCGGGACCTTTTTGAATCGGTCGTGACTCCCCGGTTAACGAGGATTGATCCAGACCGGCCCGGCCGGATAGGATTCGTCCGTCGACGGCTACTCTTTCTCCGGACCATACTTCAAATTCATCTCCGGGCCGGACCTCTTCAGCGGCCAGCCATTTTTCCCCTCCCTCAGAAAGGAATCGCACCTTTTGGTTGGCCAGGAGAACCAGTTCGGTAAGACCCCGGGATATTCTTTCTTTAGCCCGGGACTCCAGATATTTTCCCAGCAGGACCAGGACGATCAGCATGGCCGCCGTATCAAAATAGAGATGAAGGCTCCCCTGTCCCATCCGGAAGAGGCTGTAGGTGTAGGCCGACAAGGCCCCGAGGGCAATAAGGACTTCCATATTCGGATTCCCGTGTCCCAATCCGATTAGTGCCTTTTTGAATATAGGATACCCTCCATAGAAAAGGACCGGGGTAGCCAGTATCGACAAAGGATAAGACAAGTATCCGATGGCCTCTGATCCCAGGTCCTGAAAAAAACCGGCATAGAGGGCCAGGGAAATCATCATGACGTGAAAGGTCAAGATGGCCGAAATTCCCAGTCGCAATTGGTCATTTTTTCTCTCCCTGGCCGATAGGGAGGTATCCTGAAGAGTGGACGAACGATATCCCAGTTGCGAAAGCCGTTCCTGAATATCTTCCAGGGTCACCTGATGAGGAAGGTATCTGATCCTGACCAGATCGGAGAAAAATAGGGCTTCGACCTTTATCACGCCGGGGAATCGACCCAGCACTCCTTCGATCAACCAGGCGCAGGCGCTGCACCACATCCCCTCCACCTTGAGAATCAATCCCCTGGCCAGAGGATCTTCCGCTTCGGAGCCCTCAGAGGCCATCGGACCCTGGTTTTGAATTTTTTCCCCGCTCTTTCCCAGATCGTCAACCCCGATCAGCCCGGAAGCCTGGCTGAGACGATAGAGGGAGGAATTTCTAAAGTCATCCGGCAAGCCTCCCGGGAGACCGGAGAGGATTTTAAAGACCTGCCGGCAGCCTAAACAACAAAAGTGGAGATCCTTTTTTCCTTGCTTCTCCCGAAGGCCGGATTTCCCGACCGGGAGTCCGCATAAGGTACACTCAGGAAGGCTCATGACTGAAGAACTCCGGCTGATGATTTAATGACAGTGGCCCAGAAGGAATCCCAACAGGAGTTTGGCTCCTTTGAATATTAAAAACAATCCCATGGCTATGACCGAAAGGGCGGCCACCCGCTCTCCAATAATCCTGATCCTCAAGGTCAGCAGGGAAGCCGAAATCCCCAGGGTCAACAAGGCCGGCACGGTGCCCAAACCAAAAGCCAGCATGGTCATTGCTCCTTCGGCCACATTTTCCGTTATAGCAGCCTTGACAAGCATGGAGGTGGTAAGGGGACAAGGCAGGAGTCCACAGGCTGCCCCCAGGGCTGTTTTAGAAATGGAACCCGGTGTTTGCAGCAGGGAGGGGAGAAAACGGTTCCAAAGGGATGGGGGAGGCAGGGAATAACGGGTCAAAAAGGAGGGCAATGGAAAAACCCTCAGTAAAACCAGCCCTAAAAGAGTGATCAGGGCGCCGCCGCTCAAAAGAAGGGCTCCGCGGATATCCCAATAAAGACTAACCCCTACTATCGTAAAAAGACCTGCGACCAGGGCTCCCAATATTCCATAGGCAATGATTCTTCCCAAATGAAATTCCAGATGATGAAAAAAACCTTGGTCCCAGAAAGCGGATTTCAGCCTCTCTGTTTGTGTTTCAGGTTTTTTTATGTTTAGCGAGTAGGCCATGACCAAAGGACCGCACATCCCCAGGCAGTGAAGGCTGCCGAGCAATCCGATCAGGAAAGGGGCCAAAAGTTCGATGGTCATCGGGGGGTCTTCTTTTCGCCGTTATTTTGGGCCATGGCCCGCAGATAATGGATGACCGACCAGAGGTCTTCCGCCGCGGCCGTAAAATACAAAGGCGGGTGTCTCTGGTAACCGAGGCTGATGGTGAAAAAAAGGGGTCCGTCCTCCTGGGACAGCACCAGAGGATCCAAAAGATCGGTTGGCAGGGGATAAAAGCTTTGCCCGACCGTGGCCTTCCCGTCAAATCCGGGCCCATGGCAATGGACACAATAGTAGCCGTAATTTCTCCGGCCCCGTTCAATGACCGCCGTGGTCATTGGCAGGGGATTGATCAGCTTTTCCGGATCCGATTTCCTTAATGACTCTATCCCTCCTCCAAGCGGGATGGTTCCTCCGGGCATGGCCGGCAGGGAAATCTGAAAGGCGTTCAAGGCTTCGTCGTCCCTCATCCGTCCGTAATAATTACTATAGAGAATGGATGTTAAAAAAAAGAGGACCGCCAGAAAACCGGCGACCAGACAAAAGAACAGGAGACCTTTTCTCCAAAGCATATTTAGAATCCCTTCCTGCCCTGGGGCTTCCCGGTTTCTTCCCGACGGCCCATGATATGCTGTTTTCGAATCGATTTCCCTTCTGAAATGGTTAGGCCGGCCCGTTTCTCAACCCCCTGAACCGAATAAACAGATTGCCCCGGCAAGTCCTGCACGACCCCATAACGCCAGGAGGGGGGCTGCCCGACGCCCACGGCGTAATAGATACAAAGTCCCCAGAAGAAAAAAAAGAAGGCGATAGAAAGCACAACGATCCAGCTTTTAACAGTGGATTCCTTTTTTTCATGAGGACCCTGATGCTCGGTTCCATCTTTGAAGTTGATAGTGTCCATACTTGCCTTGATGCCCCGCTCAGAGCCTGACAAACTGAACCGCCATGCCCCGACAGGGGCGTGGCACCAGGAAACATGAAAATAGAATCGGGCCAGAGGAACCTCCAATCCTATTTTCGAACTCAATAATGAAAATGGGCCTTTCTTTTAACTCCGAACTTGTGACTCCGAACTTATTCCTGTGTTACCCGATAGCCTTTACCCTGAGTCCGATGATAATCAGATAGGCCAGGATCCAAACCGTTAGACCGATATAGACCAAAAGAAGAAAAGGCGGGACCGGGTTATCGCCCTCTTGAGGCCCATCAAGCGGCTCCCCTGTCTCCGGTTCCTCCGGCTTTTTTTCCATTCCTCTCAGGCGATCTTGGGGATAACTACCCCAGGCCAGATAAATGAGAACAAAGGCACCCAGTCCCAGAAAAAAGGCCAGGGTTATTTCCTGAAAAGTGATTAGAGGGAAATAGGGCATATCCGCACCTGAGTATTGTTACTGGTTACTGGTTACTCGTTGCTGGTTACTTGGGAAACGAAAGGATTTTTAATTTCTTCGTTTAGTAACTTAAGAATAATATTCTGCTCAAAATGGATAGAATATTATCAATAAAATCATAAACGCCCTGTCAATAGAGGTCTATGGATTATTTTTAAACAGCCGTTTTTTATAAATTTGCACTTTGCAATTTCCAATTTGCAATTTCAAATTCCGGCTTGTCCGGGTTAGGTTTATCCCTTTAAGCTGAAAAACAGGGAGGCCGCCAAACCCGATAAAACCATCAGCCCGACGGCCATCATAACATAGACCTCAACCGGCAGTCCGGCTGGATCCTTAACCGCCGGCGGCAGCCCGGCATCCCGCAAAGGCAGAAAGCGGGCCCTTTCCTGATCGGAAAATTGACCGCTCTGAAGTCCCCAGAAGAAGGCCATCAGTGTGAACCATAGACTGAAAGCGACCAGTATAATCCAAAGGGGTAGATACATTTTTAGAAGTACTCCACAACTCTGAGGATTGATCTCTAATTTTCGATATCAAGGTCCAAGGAGGTCTTATTTTTGGGGATTGTCCAAAGGGTCACTTATCGCCCAATCCCGGCCAGTCCAGCAAAGTTTTATTCGAGGCAGGGCATACACCACAGCGCGTTTCAAGCTTATGTGAAGGCCTGCTCTTGATTTAGTTAAATAATTTGCCCGGCAAAGAAGCTTCCATGTTCAGGGTTGACAACACCAAAAATAAGACCTCCTTGGACCAATAAAAAATTTATTTTTATTTGGTTATTTCCCCTTTTCCCGTCTGAAGACCTTGGACAAAGGCTCATTGTCCGGCGGTTCATAGGAGGCCTCAATGCCTCTGGGCTGGCCGCGGGCATCGCTTTGCCCAATGAAATAGACCGCCACATAATTCCCGACTTCCCAGATCTTGGTCGACTCCAGCTCTTTTTTAAAATAAGGCATGGCCGTCCCGGTGACTCCGTTCATAATCTGGAAATACAAAATACCCCCGGAAATTCCTCTTTGATTTAACAGGGTAAAATTTAGCGGCGGGGGATAGAGAAAAGGCTCGGCCGGTCCCATCCCGTCACCGATCGGACCATGACAGCCGATGCAATTGGATTGATAAATCCTGTGCCCCCGGGCCAGTCCGGCCGCCGTAGTCGGATAAGGATTGGGCAGTTTTCTCCAGGGCTCCGGTACCATTTGATGCAGCCATTGGATGTTTTCATCGGGTCCGGCTTCAAAAGCCTTGACGGCCTGTTCCTTCCATTTTTTCTGTCTTTGCACCCGGAAATCGGCCATCTTAAATCCGAGGCTTTGCTTATAGGCGATCAAGACCCTGATGTTTTTTTCTCCCAGGAACTGCCAGGAAGGCATGATCGATTCCGGTCTGACAAGGCGGGGATTATTAAAATGGGCCAGATGCCAGTCATCGGGGTGCTCACCCCCTTCCTGGGAGAGATCGGGCCCGGTCCGTTCCGTGCCTATCAGATGGGGGCGATCCTGCACATAATCACCGGAAAGGGCGACTCGCTCTGCCCCGAGGTCCCAATCTATCGGGCGAACAAACTGGGTGTGGCAGAAGGTACAACCATTTTTTATGTAAAGCTCCCGGCCAAGGGATTCGATCGAGGTCCTGGGCCGAAAGATTTCCGAGGGCTGTTCGCTGATAGTCGTCCAGGGTAAAATAACAGACACAAAAAGGACGGAGGCAAAGATGATTAAGCCCCCGAAGATAATGACTGGCAGGTTTATTTTCATAAGGTTTATTACACCAGAAATCTGAGAATTCCCTTTCAATTTAACTTACTGACCGGGTGCAGAGAGTTTGTTACTTGTTACTGGTTTCTGGTTGCTGGTTATTACGAGGAACGGGTAACCAGTAACGGAAAATTCAAAAAAGTTTTGATTAGGTTTTCCCTTGCTGGTCAAGAGAAGTATCACCTTTGCCTCGGACCCCGTATAAACTTAGGTAAATATTAATCAGCCCCAAGGAGGCCCCGCAGACGATCAAAAGGCCGATGGAGGCCCTCAGGATCATGTAAATATGGATTTCCGGCAGAATCTTATAGACCGCCAGACCGTTCTGCCAGCCGTTTCCCTGGATCAATCCGGCGGCGGTCAGGACCATGAAGAAACCGGCCATCCCGATGAGCACCAGCCAATACTGGATATCGGCCCAGCGGCGGTTAAAGATCGGCCGGCCGGTAATCCTGGGCAGGATAAAATAAATGCCCCCCAGGGCAATGGTCCCTGAAAAGCCGAGGACCCCCATGTGGGCATGGGCGATCACCCAGTTATTCAGATGGGTGACCCTTTGGACCATCGGCAAAGATTGCAAGGGCCCCTGGAGGCAGGTCAAGAGATACCAGACCAGACCGGCCATGACGAACTTTCCGCCCATATCGGCATGAATCATCCCCAGCCGGCCCCTCATGGTCAACCAGAGATTGATCAGAACGGTCATGACCGGAAAAATCATCCCCAGACTGCCGGTTATCGCCAGGACTTTTAACCAGGAGGGAACCGGCGTCTGTAGAATATGGTGGGTACCGATGTGGGTGTAAATCACCAGGATACTCCAGAAGCCGAGTAATGACAGGGAATGACTATAGAGCGGAGACCGGCAGACAACAGGGACGATATAATAGGCCAGGGCCAGGGCCAGGGGAGTTAAAAATAACCCGACCACCCCATGACCGTAAAACCAGGCCAGGACGGCATCGGGCAGGCCGGTAATGGCTCCGTAGGAAGGACTCCAGGCCGCGTTGCCGAAGAAATAGATCAAGAAAGAGTAAATCAGGGCGGCAAAGATATACCAGACGGAGACATACAGGGTTTTTTCCTGACGGCCGCCGGCTGTGCGAAAGAGGTTATAGAAAACCAGGAGAAAAGTCAGAAGCACTCCAAGATCGACCGGCCAGACCCATTCAGCATATTCCCGTCCCTGGGAATAGCCCAGGGAAAGGGTGATTGTTCCCGAGGCTATGGACAGGTTCCAGACCCACAAAGAGAGTTTCCCCATCCGTTCGCTATACAGCGGAGTTCGCAACAGGGTCGGAACCAGATAAAAAGCCGACCCGATCAAGGCCGTGCCGATAAAACCGAAGATAACCACACCGGTGTGCATGGGCCGGGTCCGGCCGAATACCAGCCAGGAGATATTGCCCAGCAGGTCCGGTGCGGCCAGGTGGACGGCGTCGATAAAACCGATCAAGGGACCGATGACAAACCAGACGGCCGAACTTAAAAAAAAGGCCTTGACGGTTCCGTAGGATTCCTCTTTCAGAAAAGTCACTCCTCTAACTCCTGGTCAAAAACAAATTGATTAACGTTCTTATAAGATGGACTCATAATAATTAGCCGAAGGTCCGGTTTTGTTATTAAGACAAAAGTCGGAATCCAGGAAATTAAACCCTTATAAAAACCCTGGACCCCGGTTTTCACCCCCGGATAAAGACATTCCGGGGCAGGCATGGTGACGATCAATATTGATGTTTTTCCCTATCTTTATACCTTACACCTTATACCGTATACCTTGAATCTTACCCCTTTTTTTAACGGTGGCAGGCCAGCCAGCAATCCAGTTGGGCCTTTTTCTGTTTGTGGCAATCAATACAAAATTTCATCTGGAAGTCCTTTTTCTGCAAACGGTCCATCTCTTCCACCCGCCCATGGCAGTCGGCACAATCCAGTTTTCCCCAAAGCAGGTGGGGCTGATGCCTGAATTTGACAAAATCAGGAACATAAAAAATGCGTACCCAGGGGACCGGCCGTCCCCGATCAAAATATTCCTTTTCCTTAAGGATCTCCGGGTGGGTCGGGATGATATATTGGTGGCAGAAAAAACATTTTTCCATTTCCGGGAGGCCGGCATGTTCCGATCTCTCAACAAAGGGATGACAAAACCGGCAGTTGATGGCCTTTACGCCGGCATGAACCCGGTGGCTGAAAGAAATCGGCTGTTCCGGGCCTATTCCCCGCTGGGGATAGACATAATAAAAAAAGAGCATCATCCCCATCAGTATAACCGCTGCCAGAAACCATTTCAGCCATCTACGTTTTTCTTGATTGCCCCTGGCCATTAGGCTATCCCCGGCTTTCTTCCAGTATTTCCTGGAACAAGGGGTCTGAAATAGGAAGCGAGGGAAACCTTTTGAAAAACCACAGGAGGCTGAGGGACATGAGTCCCAGGAATCCAAGGCTGATCAGGAATTCTGAAAAGCCCAGAGGAAGATCCCGGCCTTTCCAGAGAGAAGGGGCTACTAAAAGAAAGCGTTCCAGCCACATCCCGATCAGGATGGTGCCGGTGACCGCCAGCATCACCCCCCGTTTCATCTTGGCCTTGCGGCTCAAAAGCACGGCGAAAGGGACGGCAAAACTGAGGATCAGTACGGTCCAGGCCAGGTATTTCCAGGGGGCGCTGTTAATCCGGAGGATAACAAAACGAGTCTCTTCGGGCAGGTTGCCATACCAGATGACCAGAAACTGAGAAAAGAAAAAATCTCCGGTCATCAGGCAAAAACCCAGAAGTAATTTTCCGAGATCGTGGTACTGCCGTTCGCGGACGAAATTTTCCAGATTGAGGGTTTTAACCAAAAGGATCGAAAGGAGGAACAAGAAGGCCAGGCTGCTGTAAAAAGCGCCGGTAAAAAAATACATGCCAAACAGGGTGCTGTACCAATGGGGGGATAGAGACATCACCAGATCAAAACCGATCAGGCTGAAACCCAGGACAAAGAGAATGGCCAGAATGGGAGAAAGAATGGACTGCCTCCGCAGGTTTTTTCCCCCCTGGTCCTGATAACTGTTCAAAGTCCCGTCTTTCTCAAAATGGATTTCCCTCTCGCCCCGTAGGGAAAAATAAACCAGGGCCAAAGAAGCAACCGTCAGCAGAAAAAGACAAAGGCCGTCCCTGGCAAAGAGGAAATTTATATTCAGCCAGGCGGCTTTCAGAGGCAGCGGTTCATGGATCCAGGGGAAAATTTTATCCCGTCCGGCAAAAAGGACCCAGAAAAGGAGGAAGGAGAAGGGCAAAAAAGCGGCCGGCGCCTCGGCCAGACGTTTTATCGGTCTTCCCCAACGGGCTTTAGTCAGGATCAGGGCGGCCGAGAATAGAACCGACCCGAAGGCCAAACCGGACCAGAAGAGGTAGTTGACTAAAAAGACCTGCCAGACCCGCTCGGAACGGGGTCCCGAAATACCGATCCAGAAGGCAACGGTACCGACCAGGAAAAGGATTACCGAGAAAAAAGTCCAGGGACCAAGACCGAGGGCCGGGGCGGCGACCTTTAATCCGAAAATAGAATTTAAAGTCCAACGAGTTATTTTCATGTCCCGGCTTCTTTTTAAAAGAAGCCTCCTTTTAGGTCGGGGGGACCCGACCGTATCGAGGTGTCACGTCCCTTTCGGGACATGACGGTTTAATTCCCGGGGGGACTCATTATTCCAGGTCATGGATTTCCTCGGCACCGGCCTCTCGGAGGAGGCCGGCCATTTTTTCCCGGTCCTGGGAACTGCAGGCAACCAGAAGACCGAATCGGTTGTCGGAAAACCGGGGGTCATAATAAACCGGTAAACGCCGTCGCGGCAGCCGGCTGTGAATGAGCATTCCGGCAAAAGAGATGAAGACCCCGAACAGGATAAGAAACTCAAAGCCGACGATCACAAAAGGAATCCAGGGGATGACCGGTTTGCCGCTGACCACGAATTTCCATTGCAGGACTGTATAATAGGCCAGAAAAAATCCGGAAATGAGTCCGAAGAGACCCCCGAAAAGGGTATAATAACGAACCGGACTGGGGTTCTGCCTCAAGGCCTCTTTGATCTCCCCCTGGGCTGAAGGAGAATAGATGGTCAAATCCAGCCCTTTTCCATCCAGGGCCTTTATAGCGGCCAGAAGGTCATCCAGATAAATAAAGATTCCCAGGAGGGCCGGCCGGGTCATTGGTCTTGATCTCCCGGTTTGGCAATTCGCTTATTTCTCGTTTCCCGGAAGTGGATCTCCTCCTTCAATTCAGCCATGGATATGACCGGCAGATATTTGGAGAAAAGAAAGAAAAGGAAAAAAAAGATGCTGAAAGCCCCGAAGAGGATCCCGAATTCGACCCAGGTGGGACCCTGATAGAGCCTCCACATATAAGGGTCGTAGGCGTGGGCCGGGGCGGTTATGATGATGACGTACCGTTCATACCACATGCCGACAACGACCAGGACGGCCACCAGGTACAGGGTTTTGAGGTTGGTTCGGATCTTTTTAATAAAATAAAAGAGGGGGGCGATGGAGTTACAAAAGATCATCAGCCAAAACCACTCTTTGTAATAGCCAACCATACGCCAGTAGAAGGTGTCCCGCTCGATGGTATTGCCGCTGTACCAGGACATGAAATGCTCGGTCAGATAGGAATAACTCATGATCAGACCGGTCAGGACGATGGTCTTCGCTATATTCTCCAGGGTGGTTAAGGTGATAATATTCTCTAACGTATAAATCCGCCGCAGGGGGATCAAGAGGATGAGGACCATGGCCAACCCGGAGTGGATGGCCCCGGCCACAAAATAGGGCGCGAAAATGGTGCTGTGCCATCCCGGCAATATGGACAGGGCGAAATCCCAGGAGACCACGCTATGAACGGAGATGACCAGAGGGGTAGCCAGAGCGGCCAGCAGGAGGATCGCTCCGCCGTGATGTTGCCACTCCCGATGGCTTCCGGTCCAATTCAAGGAAAAGAGGCCGTATATTTTGCGCCGGAGGCCCTGGGACCGATCCCGAACGGAAGCCAGGTCCGGGATCAGGCCGGTATACCAAAATAAAAGGCTGACCAGGAGATAGGTGGAGATAGCGATTACATCAAAAACCAGAGGGGACTGAAAATCAGGCCAGAGATTACGCTGGTTGGGATAAGGAAGGATCCAATAAACCACCCAAACCCGTCCCAGGTGAATAAAAGGGAAAAGGCCGGCCACCATAACGGCGAATACCGTCATGGCTTCGGCACTGCGGGATATGGCCGTACGCCAGCTGGCCCGGAATAAAAAGAGGATGGCTGATATCAGGGTCCCCGAATGGGCCAGACCTACGAAAAAAACAAAATTGACCAGATAGGTCCCCCAGGCGATGGGATGATTGACCCCTTCCACACCCAACCCCGTCATAATCTGGTAGGCCCAACAGCAGAGTCCGGTCAGGATGCCCATAAACCAGAAGGCCACCACCGCCGGATAGAGCCTTCCCGGAGGGGACATGGCCTGGAGGACTTCCTGGTTGACGGTGTCGTATTTTAGTTCGAGTTCTTGCATTGTCAATGGGCACAAAAAGTAATCAATGTTCAGTGCGAAAATAGAATTCTGGAATCCAGAATCCAGGAGCCAGAATTCAGAATAAAATCTTTTAAATTCATTATCTTAAGGTTTATTTTCATGTCCCGGCTTCCTTTAGGAAGCCTCTTGTTTAGGTCAGTGAAACTGACCGTATCGTGGTGTCACGCCACCAAAGACGTGGCATGACGGTTTAATACGAAAATACAGATTTCTGTACAAGATCCAAGGTATACGGTGATCGATTTTTCTTAACTTTGAACCTTGAACTTTGAACCTTGAATCCTTGGCCCCTGTTTCACTATCAAACCCCCATCGTTTGATCCACCTTCTTCAGATAAATGACCGCCGGTTTGGTATTCAAATAACCCAGGACCTGATAACGTCTCGGGTCCTTCATTATTCGGGAAACGCGGCTGTCGGGATCAAGCAGATTCCCGAAAATGAGGGCGTCGGTCGGACAGGTCTGGGCGCAGGCCGTGGTAAATTCCCCGTCCCTGATTTTTCGGCCTTCTTTTCTGGCCCGAATTTTGGCCTCGACAATTCGCTGGATGCAAAAGGAACATTTTTCCATGACCCCTTTCTGCCGGACCGTCACATCGGGATTGAGCTGCCAGTTGAGGGGCTGGGGACGGGTATAGGTGAAAAAGTTGAATCGGCGCACCTTATAGGGGTCATTTTGCAGGCAGAAGCGGGTACCCATGCAGCGGTTATAGATCTGGGTATTCAGGCCTTCAGGATTATGAAAGGGGGCATAAACCGGACAAACCGCTTCACAGGGGGCATAATCGCAGTGTTTGCAGAGCATCGGCAACCAACGGGCTACCCCTTTATCCCGGTCAAAGTACCTTTGGATCCGAATCCAGGACATTTCCCGGCCTTTGAGGACCTGCGCTTTTTCCACCACCGCCAGGTTGTTTTCGGCATAACAGGCGACCACGCAGGCTGAACAACCGATACAGCGATCCAGATCGACAATCATCCCCCAGCGATAACCCTGGTGCTGATGGGGGGGGTAGAAATCTTTCTCAGGGTCATAGCCGGCGGCATAAGGCAGGTCAAGGAAAGGGATCTGTCCGGAATTCAGGGCCCTTTGATACGCGGCCAAGGTCATGGTTTGCATGAGTTCCCGGTCCTGTTGAAAAAAACTTCCGTCCACATGGGCCAGGGGAATTTGTTTATTTAATTTCCGGAGACGCACTTTCAGGGGCGGGCGAAATATGCCCCCGGAGGCCGGGTCCACGGCCGTAGAAAATAAGGACAGGGGATTGGCCGGATGTCCATCGGCGTACCTCCCGAAGTTCCAATGACCCTGGCCGAGAGGCAGGGCCAACAGACCGGGAGGGACGGTATAAATGGGATAGGCCGGTCCTTCCAGGCTTCCGTAGTGAGAGCGAATCAAAAGGATATCCCCTTTTTGGATCTCCAACGCCTGGGCCGTTTCCGGGTGGATCTCAATCCAACCGTCCCAGGTAATCTGGGTCATAGGATCCGGAAGCTCCTGAATCCAGGGCCGGTTGGCCCCCCGGCCGTCAAAGAACTGGATAGTCGGGTAAAGGGTCACTTCCAGCAGTGGATCGGATTTTACAGTCTCCTTGATTTTGGAAAAGGAAAAAGATAAGGGCCTGGCGGGAATAACCGCTTTGGCATTTTTTGATTCCTTCCAGGTTCCCCCCTGCTCCAGAGCCTTTTGCCAAAACTTCTCCGGGTCCAGGCCGGGTTCCATTTCTTTTCCTTTTTGATTCCAGTATTCCCGGAGGAATTGATAATAATCCTTCCAGGGAAACCTATCCGGCCCTCTGACTTTTTTGCCGGAAGAAATAAGAATATCCCCTAAAGGCCGGGTCCGGAAAACCGGTCCCAGGACCGGCTGCATCAGTCCCGACACCCCTTCTCTGGGCGAATAATCACCCCAGGATTCCAGGAAGGTGTGATTGGGGAGTACCAGCCCGGCCAGGGTGCTGGTCTCATCCGGAAAACTGGAGAAGCTGATCACCAAAGGGACCGACTTCAGACCTTGACGGAAATCCTCGGAAAAGGAAAGGTTGAAAACCGGGTTAACCTGGCCCAGGAGCAAAAGATCGATTTCTTTTCTCTTCATCCTTTCCGAAAGCTCTTTAAGGTCGGTTAAAGGGGCTGTCCGCCCATAAGCGGATGGACTGTTGAAGCCGATGGCCTCCAGGGATCCCGGCTTGACCAGGCAAAGGAGATTGGCCGCCACCGCCGCATCCAGGGCTTGAGGGCCGGAAAGGCCCAGCCCCTCGGCCAGGGCCAGGGGTTTTTGGGACAGGCTGAACCTGCGGGCCAGATCCCGGATTACCGGGGCTTTAACGCCGGTCTTTTGCTGAATTCCTTCCAGGGTGAAATCCTGAAGGGCTTTCCTCAGCCACCCTTGCTGATCAGAAGAAAAATAGCCGGTCGATGCCTCATCGAGCAAAACTCTGAGCAGGCCCAGGCCGATGAGATATTCATCCCCCGGGGGAACGGCAATCCATTGATCAGCATTATTGGCCGTTAAAGAAAGCCTTGGACCGATATAGATAAAAGGATTTTTGCCTTGAGGTTTCAGGGCGTGAAAGGAGGCGAATTGCCGGGCCAGTTCCAGGTTGGAGATCCAGGTTTCCAAAAAACCGGCCCCGAAGGAAATAAGGAAATCGGCCTGGTCAATACGATATTGGGGCAACCCGTCATATTGAAAGACGAGCCGGTTGGCCTGTCGCAAGGGCTCATAAGCAAAGGACTCGTAGCAGTAGTGGCCTCGGGAACCTAACTCCGAGAGCCAGCGGTCGACCAATCCTTTTAAACTGCCCGTTATCAATTCACTTACGAAGACAATGCCTTTTCCCCGGCCCTGCCGAACAAGGTTGTTCAGACTGCGGACCAGAACCTCTTCCCCTTGTTGCCAGGTTACGGAATTCAATTTCCCGTTCTCTTTACGGATAAAAGGTCCTGGAAATCGGTCGGGATTATAAAGCCCCTGCAAAGAGGCCTGTCCGCGGGCGCAGAGTTTTCCCCGGCTGACAGGATGGAGGGGATTTCCTTCTAATTTAACAACCCGTCCATCCCGGTTCTTGGCCAGCAGACCGCAGCCGGCCGGACAATCCCGGCAAGTGCTGGCATACCAGACCGCCTCACCGGGAATAATATCTTCGGGGGGGAATATATAAGGAACTAACCGGTTGGGAGTATCGGACGAGCAGCCCGTGACGGCGCTTGTTCCAGCTAACCCTAGGATCTTCAAAAAGTCACGGCGCTTGAGATCAAACATGAAGAATATCCTCAATCAGTCAGAGGCAGGGCTATTAAGGACAAGTTCGAGGCTTCTCCTTAACTGATTTTTATATAATCCTATCAATCATACTATAACCGCGAACCTTGTAAATAGGGTTAATCCTGTATTTTAGAAAATAACGGTAGAATCGCCCATCCCTAAGAGTCTTAGGGGGGGAGGATTGCCGTTTTTCCGGCTCCAAAGATGGACAGGAACTGATTTATTAATAATATAAAAGGGGGAGAGGAACCGAGTCAAGCACAAAACAACCCTTCCCTTTAAAACTTCTGAGGCTTTCACCCTGTCCTGGTGAAGAAGTAAAAGATCCTGTTTCATTTCAATTCTACCATTTCCCGGTTAAGTTCAATAAAAATTCATAGACCGGTGTCATCTATTCTGTTAAAATAATTTTTATGGCAAAGCTGAAGTATTTTTTTGCCCTGTCCAGGACTCCCCACGGCATTCTTGATTTAGCCACACCGGCTATAGCGGCCTTGCTCTGGCAGGGGTCCTTTCCTTCCTTTCGAGTCGTTCTCCTAGGCCTGGTAACGGCTTTTGCCGGATACACGGCGGTTTATGCCGTGAACGATTTGGTGGATTATCGTCCGGACAAGAAAAAACTGAAACTGGGAGTATTAAGCGAGGGCGCAGGAGATTTGGACGCCCTGGTGGTCCGGCATCCACTGGCTCGGGGATTCCTTACTTATAAAGAAGCACTTTGGTGGGCGATGGCCTGGTCCCTTCCGGCCTTGATCGGCGCCTATCTGCTGAACCCTTTTTGCCTCCTTTTTTTTCCGATCGGCTGCCTCCTGGAAATGATTTACTGCCTGCTTTGGAAAACCAGTCCGTTTCGGTCTCTTATCAGCGGGACGGTCAAAACAGTCGGAGGTCTGGCCGCGGTTTTCGCTGTTGATCCCCATCCATCCCCGGTCTTCCTGATTCTCCTTTTTCTTTGGGTGTTTTTTTGGGAAATCGGAGGACAGCACATCCCCAACGACTGGACGGATATGGAGGAAGATCGGTTGGTCCAGGCCAGAACGATTCCCGTTGAGCTGGGAACAACCTGGGCCAATTCGATTATTTTCCCCTCTCTGCTTCTGGTCGTAGCCTTGAATGGAGTCCTCCTGGAGCTTTCTCCCTTGAGAGGAGAATTCCTGGCCTTGACGGCCTGCCTGGGCCTGGGGATTTATTTGCTCCTTTGGCCCGGTTACCGGCTCATTAAGACCGGGGCCCGGCCGCAAGCCGTACTTTTATTTAATCGAGCCAGCTATTATCCTATGGCTGTGCTCATGGTCATCAGCCTGTCTCTCTTGATTTAAAACGTCAGGCCACGCTTTTGGCCTGACCCTATTAATCACGGAAATAGACCGGAGCAACGAGCAGCCTCAAACCCTATTTTCGTATTAAAGTTGCCTCCAGGAGATATCGCATGGAAGAAATCGATCCCAGGGAGCTGTCTAAATTCAACGGGAAAGACGGTAATCCGGTCTATATCGTTCATCGTGGCCGTGTCTTTGATGTGAGCGCCAGCCCATTATGGAAAACCGGCCTTCATATGAACCGGCATCAGGCCGGAAAAGATCTGACGACCGATATCCAGGCCGCGCCGCATGGCCTGGAGGTATTGGAGCGATACCCGCAGGTGGCTACGGTCAAACAGGAGCCCCCGGCCGAACGGCCTATCCCGAATTTTTTAGCCTCCCTCTTAAAACGTTTTCCAATGCTCCGGCGACACCCCCATCCCATGACAATCCATTTTCCTATTGTCTTTATGTTTTCTGCCCCGCTATTCACTATTCTTTTTTTTCTGACCGGGATCCGGAGTTTTGAAACGACGGCCTGGCATTGCCTGGGGGGGGGCCTCCTTTTTACCCCGGTGGCCATCGGCACCGGTTATTACACCTGGTGGCTGAATTACCAGGCCCGATCCCTCCGGCCGGTGAGGATCAAGAAAAAGGTTTCCCTGGTCCTTCTGGGGACCGCTATGATCGCCATGCTTTGGCGCATCTTGGATCCGGCTATTGTTATTTCTCCGGGACCGGCCCGATGGATTTATTTGATCCTTGTTTTTTCCCTGCTCCCCCTGGTTTCGGTCATGGGCTGGTTCGGGGCACAGATGACCTTTCCGATCGAAAGGGACCCCCTGTCTGAGGATGGAAAAGAGAAGGTTTGAAACCATGGACGGGGTAGGGAGGTCCGGAATCGATCCTTGCCCTGGACGGTCTGCCCGGTGCAGGCCGCACGTCCCTGGCGGGGCCTGAAGGTTTAGTGATATACAGTCTTTTAAACTAATAAATACCGTCCCTCCGTTATTCCTTTCCGGTTTTATTTAAGGTAAATTACTTCCCGAATTAATAACGACCCCTGAAGGGAAGCCTTTCTGACCTTTTCCCCTTTAAGAAAAAAGGGCGCCCATGGATCATCCAGTCAAAATTTTGCATATCGATCCGGATTATCAGGTAACGTTCTTTCTCTACCGTTCAGGGATTTCGACCCATTCCCTGATCAGTCTCGAACAGGCCGTGCATCTCCTGAAAACCGAGAAATTCGATTTAATACTTTCAGAACCGCATCATCAGGCGATTTTGAACCCGCAAGGATTCTTAAAAAAAATGGACCTGGAATCATTTTACGCTGAATATCGTCCGGGGGGAAACGGGAAGGATTACTACTACCAATAGATTCTTAAATCATAAGTCTGAGAATTTATCTCTAACTTTTGATACCCGCAATTTCAAATAGGTTTGGTTGGATTTTCGTCCCAGCAACAAGGAGGATAACATCATGGAAAACAAAAACGGTTCAAGAAAAGGGGCTTGGGCTTTTATCTTTACCGCCGGTGGCTTGCTTGGAGCAGCAGCGGGTCTGCTTTTTGCTCCCTGGGAGGGTCGGCAGGCCCGGGCAAAACTGAAAGAACTGGGGGAAGATGTAAAAGAAAAATCGCTTCGATTATCTAATACCTGGAAGGAAAAAACGGCCTGTTTTCTGGAAAAAAGGAAAAACAGGGTTCCCGGGGAGAAGGAGGTCCTTCCGGCAGACCCTGCCGACGGACAGGATGAAGCCGGAATGGAAAAAGAGATTTCAATGATTCCGGAAGGAGCTTAAAAGGGGGATGGTCCTTTTTGATAACCATCATTTTTAAATCCCCAATGCACCACGGCAATCCCGTTGGTCAGGGGGCGATAGTTTACCTGTCGGAAACCGATTCCTTCCAGGAGACGAGTTAATTCTCCCGGAGAAGGGAAGAGCCGGATGGATTCGGGCAGGTAGGTGTAGGCCTGCCGGGATCCTGCCAAAAGAAGCCCCAGCAGGGGCATGATATGAAAAGAGTAAAAATCGTATAAGCGGCGGAACAGGGGGGAGGTGGGACTGGAAAATTCAAGGCAAATAAATCGTCCCCCTGGCTTGAGGACCCGGTGCATCTCCTTGAATCCCTCCTCCATATGGGTCAGGTTTCGGATTCCAAAGCCGACCATGGCCGCATCAAATCGCCCGGATCCGAAGGAAAGACATTCGGCATCTCCCTGCACATAGAATATTTTTTCTCTCAAATGGGCATGGGTTGATTTTCGGCGGCCGCTTTCCATCATCTTTCGGTTAATATCGACCAGGACGACTTTTCCCGTTCTTTTCATCCGCTTTAAGGCCAGGACCGAGAGATCCCCGGTGCCGCCGCAAACGTCAAGGAGGCTGTCTCCCGGCTGTAATCTTAAAAGATTCACAGCGGCGCGTTTCCATAAGTAATGAATACCGAAGCTCAGGAGCGTATTCATCAGATCGTATTTTCGGGCCACCGTATCGAAATGATTGCGGACCCAACGGACTTTTTCCTCGGCCGGCACTTTACGAAATCCAAAGTGGGTAGGAGAAGGGGAGGGATCGAAAGATGAGGTCATGTTTTTATAAATATAATAAGGCTGATTTTAACTAGTTTCCATCCGGAAATTCGAATTTCCGGATGAGAATTAACTATCTTATTTATAGACGGGATAAGGGAAAAGGGCAAGGGTAAAATTTGAAAAATCAATTTTCCCTGCAATCGTAAGGTTGAAATGTCCCTGGAAAAAGGGAACCTCCGGCCCTCAAAGGAGTGAGGCCGGCGGGACTTCTTCACCAGGGAACCCGGCCTCGGATTTTTCTATCGGCCAGCTCCCGGCCCCTTCCGGCTCTTGTTCCCTCTCCATAACCAATATACATTGTTTTCTTGCCTAAAATACCCTCCTGCCTATATTTCCTTGTGAACCGGGTTAGGCGATATTGAAGGCAAAGAGAAGAAAGGAGGAAAACAATGATTCCCGAAATCAAGAACATTCTTTATGCTACGGATCTCAGTAAAAACTCATCTTATGCCTTTCTTTATGCGGTTGATATGGCCACAAGGCATAAGGCCAAAATTGTGATTTTACATTCAGTCGCGCCTGCTCGTTATTTGTACTCTGAAGAGATGTCTTTTCAGATGTTAGAGTTGCTGGAAAAAAGCAAAAAAGCGGAACAGGCGATGGACCTGGGGGAAATCAAGAATTATCTCCAGAAATTTTGTGAGAAAACGGAAAATCAAATCGGCCCTCCCTGTGTTGAACTGGTGTCCAAAATCCTTGTTCCTTTGGGCCATCCCGTAGAAGAGATATTAAACGCAGCCGATAAAGAGAATTGCGACGCCATCGTCCTGGGAACGCATGGAAAAGGATTCTTGAAGCACACCTTTCTGGGAAGTGTGGCTGAAGCGGTGTTGGCCAGAACCCGAAAGCCGGTTCTCGTTGTACCTTTGCCGTCTGAAAAAACCAGTTTTGATTGGGATCACATCTGAAAGTGGAGGCGGCCAGCGGGGGGAGCAAGCAGGGATTACCGTTCATCGATCAAAATAGCCATCGACCCCCGCAATATCCCTAATAAGGTCCCCAGAGCTAAACCGGGCTAAGCAGTGTGAACATTTCTATCCCTAAAGGACAAGGCGAGGTATTTTCATCGACGTATTGACACTCTTCCTGATTGCATTTAACGAAATAGTCTTTTTTGTATTTGAGGCCGATATTGGCTTTATTTTTCAGATAAATCTTAACATCCTCTTTGATCACATTACAATAATAGTACTGAATGTTTCTTTTTATCATTTTTTATCCTTAGGGAGAGGTTGCTGACAAGAAAACGGGTTGATCTCTTTCTTTTTATTCTATACTAAGATACCACAAAGCCAAGAAAATTAAAATATCTTATCGTCGATGGACTCGTAAGAAGTCCATCAACAGGCCGAGGACGATTATGTCCCGGCCTGGGGTGAAGCTGGAACCAGGGGTAAACAAAAGCTTTTTTCAATAAGAAATACCCTTAAAGCCTATTGACTTCTTCGCCAATTTTTTCAAAAAATCCCCTCTCTTAGGTGAAGGGAAGCCCAAAAAAATGAAAAAAAGTGCTCTGTTCTTGGTTATTCTGGTCGGTTGGCTGATCCAGACCGGAGAAGCGATCGGCCAAACAGATATAAAAAAGCATCCTTCCTGCCCCCTGTGTGGT
This sequence comes from Deltaproteobacteria bacterium, assembly GCA_016208255.1. GTDB lineage: Bacteria > Desulfobacterota > RBG-13-43-22 > RBG-13-43-22 > RBG-13-43-22 > RBG-13-43-22. The sequence continues at coordinate 21,504 of JACQYK010000002.1, forward strand.
ATGGACCGGAAACAGTATTCACATAGCCGGATGTTCATGGAATATGCCGAGGGACCATCCAGGGGGACCTGCAGTATTCACTGCACCGCCAGTGAAATGACCGTTAACCGGGATAAGACCTTGAAAAGTGTTCAGGTTGCCGATTACAAGACCCGGAAGCTCCTGCCAGCGGAAAAAGCCTTCTGGGTGATCGGCGGGAACAAGCCGGGGGTTATGACTAAACGGGCCAAATGGGCCTTCCGCGACAAAAAGGAGGCGTTGGTCTTTATCAAAGAAAATAAAGGGACGTTAGCCGATTTCCGGCAGGCCATGGAGGCCACTTTCGTGGATATGTACGAAGATATCAAAATGATCCGCGAAAGACGGCGGAAAAGACAAACGGAAATGCCCGATGTAAAAGCCTATCCGGAGTGCAAATATTGCGGAATGATCCGAAAAGAATTTGCCCACAGCCGGGCCCTCATTGAATACCAGGACCTTACCATAGTCGGAACCTGCAGTGTCCATTGCCTGGCCGTTGACATGGCCTTAAACACGAATCATTCTCCGAAAGCGGTTATGGTCGGCGATTACCGATCAAAAAAGCTGATCGATGCCGAAAAGGCTTTCTGGGTTTTGGGCGGGAGCAAAGCCGGTGTCATGTCCATCAGGGGCAAATGGGCCTTTGAAGAACAGGTCGGGGCCGAGGACTTTATCAACACCTATGGCGGAAAACCTGCCGTTTTTGATGAAATAATAAAAGCCGCCTTTGAAGACATGTACGAGATACTTCGGTAAGGGAAAGATATTGACATCTTAAATGAATGAATTAAGATACATTGGATACCCTATTTCAAGGAGGTGAAATATTATGAAAAAAGCCCTGATCGTTTTTCCATTTATCTTTATTTTTCTGGCCGCTTTTGTTATTGCCGCCGAAAAGGGTGCCTTAACCCTTAAGGTGGGGGATGAACGTTATGTTTGCAACTGCGGTGAAAAATGTCCCTGCAATACCATCTCCAACAACGAAGGCAAGTGCACCTGCGGCAGTGATATGGTCAAGGCCAAGGTCACCAAGGTTGAAAAAGGTAAAGCCATGTTCAAAGCTGCCGGATGGGAGAAAGAAAGGACCTTCAAGACCATCGGCAAGTATAAGTGTGGGTGTTCCCCCGATTGCAAATGCGAGACCATCAGCCAGAACCCCGGCAAGTGTACCTGCGGCTCTAAGATGCAAAAGATATAAGTAGAACAGTCCACTTTGAAAAACAGACCGGCGGTGCAGTTCTTGCACCGCCGGTCTGTTATAAGAGGGATCCGGGAGGGCTGTTTAAAAGATAGACGAAACGGGGCCTTCTTTTCAGATCAACCCCGCCGGACTCCTAAAAATACCGGCCTGCCGAAACTTCAGATCAAAAAAATTGTAATCAAAATTAAAGGACTGCCGCCCGATAAATGGGGGTCTCTCCCCAATCAGGCGATGGTCCCATCTTCTTGAAAGAGGGCGATATCCTCCCAGGTATAACCATACTCCAGCAGGACCTCTTCCGTATGCTGGCCGAACTCCGGGGCCGGCAGGCGGACCGAGGCCGGAGTTCTGCTCATCATCACCGGGTTGGCCAGTTGTTCAATCATCCCGCGCTCAGGATGCTCATAGGTGACAATAAATCCGTTCTCCCTGGCCTGAACATCTTTAACCGCCTCCAGAATGGTTTGATTAGGCGCATAGGGTATTCCTTCAAGGAGAGGAATCCATTCCTCCAGGGTTTTGGTGATAAAGATATCGGCAAAAGTCTTGCGTAAAGCGACCCGGTCTTCGGCCCGTCCCTCGATGGTCTCGTACTTGGGGTTTTGGGCCAGGTCCTCCCTTCCAACGGCCTTGCAGAATTTTGCCCAATAGCGGTCCGGTTGAAGGACAATAAAAAGCAGGGAGCGCAGGTCCTTGGTCAAATAGGACCCGGTCAGGGGACTTTTGGTCCTGGCCGCATAAAAATCGGCTATCTGGGCGATGGCCGCCAGGGATTGCTGTTGTATTTCAAGGGGTGGTTCTTCACGCCAGTCTTTAATGTCCTTTCCGGTAATCAGGGCCCCGGAAACATCAAACGACAGCTGATAGAGCCCTGTGTGCAATAATGAAATATTTACTGCCTGACCGATGCCGGTTTTTTCCCGAACATAGAGGGCCTGCACGATCCCATAGGCCAGGGCCAGTCCGGCTACGGTATCGCCGAAGGCCGGCCGGTAGGTGAGGCAGGGAACCCCGGGCACGGAAAACAGGGAGTGAATTCCGGCCCGGGCCCAATAAGCGGTCGTATCATAAGCCGGGTGATCCTTATCCGGTCCTTTTTTTCCATATCCGGTGATATTGCCCCAGATGAGACGGGGATTGATTTTGCTCAGGGTCTCGTAGTCCAGTTTGAACCTTTCCAGTTCAAAGGGTCTGAGGTTGCTGAGGAAGACGTCAGCCTGGGCCACCATTTTATACATAATAGCCCGGCCGTTTTCATTATAGAGGTTAAGGCTAAGGCTCCGTTTGTTGCTTATTAAACCTGTTTTAGAGTTTTTAACACGAAAATAGCGTTCTTCTGAGTCAAACGAGCTTATTTTCATGTCCCGGCCTCCTCGGGAGGCCTCTTTGTTCAGGTCGGGCCGCTCGGCTTCGCCGAGCTTTCGAAAGGCTCCTTACAGGGAGCCGATGAGCCGACCGTCTGGTGGTGTCACGCCCCAAAAGGCGGGGCATGACGGTTTAAGGGAAAGAGCAGCCGCCGGATTTCAGGCCGGTTGGCTGGACGGGAGCAGATGCCCGATATCCTTAAGCAGACTTTCCTCGATTTCCACCTGAAAAGTTCTTAAAAATTTACCGACCATGGACCAATAGCCGATAGACAAAGTCAATTCCACCAGGCTTTCGGGGTCTAGGAATTTCGCGGCCAGGGTAAAGGTCGCTTCCGAGGGCTGATGTTCGAGAACAACTTCGTCAGTAAATTTCAGGATGACCTGGTCTTCTTCACTGAAAATTGATGAATTCTGCCAATGGTTGATCTCTTCCAACTGTTCCTTAGTCACACCAGCCTTCAAGGCGATGGGAACATGCTGGGCCCATTCATAGCGGGAGCCAACCAGAAAGGATATCCGGATAATTGCCAGTTCCCGAAAGTAGGAGCTGAGTTTCGTTTTCATCAGCAGGGCGTTGCCGAATCGGGTGAATTCCCGGACGGAGCCGGGACTGTTGGCCACCATTTTCTGAACATTCAATACCCGGCTGTTGGTTTCCAGTTTAGTGAAGAAGTCTCTTATTTTTTCCGGAGCTTGGTCAATTCGGGCGTAGGGTACTCTGGCCATCTATTTCTCCTGTTCAGGAAGAATAACTTAGATAAAGGCTTGCTTTTCAGGGAAGAGTATAAAGAAAGAAAAGTTGAGGGTCAAATAGAAAAAAAGGGCGCGGAAGGTAAGAGGGGAAAAGGGGTTCTCTCGGGTGCCCCGGGGCTTTGGCTAAAAAATACGGGGTTGCCGCCAAAAAATAGGGTGTTTTCTGTCTGAAAATACAGGGTCCACACCATTTTCCTCCCCAGCGATTTATCTATAATAGTCTCGATAGACCTGTAAGAAGTCGTCGGAAGCCTGAATTCGTCATTCCGGTCGGATGCCGAATACCGACCTCTATTGAGAGAATCTAGGAAACTCAAATGCTTCTGGACCCCGCCCCCCGATGAAGACATTCGAGGGCCGGCTTCGCGGGGGTGACGATTTTGAAGACTTTTTACGGATTCGTCAGTGATCAAAAACTTTTTTGTCGAAAGGATAAGCCAATGAAAATCTTTAAGCCGCTTTGGGGCGTGGCACCACCTAACCTAAAAATTGGCTCGTTAAAGGTTAAATCTAATTTTCGCATTAAACTCATCCTGATGATAGGGGTGGCTCTGATCAGCAGCAGTTGTGCTTATAACAAAATAGATCAAATTCCCATGATTCCTCCCCTGGTCAAGACGGACTTTGGAAAGCCCTTCCCTTTTGAAGCAGGGTTACTTATTACCGAACAAACCAGGGCGCAGATCTTCCAGAGCAAAGCCATCCCTGATATTGCAACCCAGTATTTTTGGCGTGTCCTCGAACCCTACCGGATTCCTGTGGGACAGGCCTTAGAAGAGGCTTCTATTCAGGTTTTTTCTAAAATCTTTAAAAAAATCCATCTTATTCGAAGCCTGGAGGAGGGCCAAAAATATCCGTTAATTATCGAACCTAAACTGCTTGATTTTGATTTTCACCTGCTTTATTCGACTATATTTCAGCGTTTCTCCTATCAAGTGGTTATCGATGCCCGGTCTCAAGCAAAGGTTTCAGGGTCTTTAAAAATCCATGATCGGGCCATCTGGCAGAATTCCTTTATGACACCGGTAAATTATCAACGCTGGTTTGACGATTATCAATTAAAAAAGATGGTCGGACAACAGGCTTCGGAAACCATTGCCCAGGCTTTGGCGAGATTGGCCTTCATGATGGCCGAAGAGAGCCGGAAACCTCAGGCGGTCCGGAGCTGGCTGGAAGAACTCAATCCGAAGACTTCCGATCCCGCCCGCCACCCCGAAACGAAAAGGTGATGAATTGATCCGCGCAACAAAGGAGGCGCACAACGCACTTCTCGACCTGGAGGAACTGGATGAAAAAACATTAGACGATTTCCGGTCCCGGTACGAGGCCTTAGCGCTGAAGGCCCGGGCCGCGATAGCCCATGGGAAGTCCGACAAGGGAAGCCCCGAAACCCACCCTGTCTAACGAAATCGTAAAATGAGCCTAATCGGCCTGACGCTGTAGAACCATTCCTCAGCACACGGTCGCCATCGAAACAGAGAAGACGTCTATCTGCAGAACCGGCAGCAGTTGACACCAGGCCGGCTCTGCTTAA
>JACQYK010000062.1 GCA_016208255.1 Deltaproteobacteria bacterium
TCGGAGTTTCCCTGGATCTAGCTGCCTTGAAAAAGGTGGCCACCAAGGAGTTTAAGGCCCCGATATGTAAGACCCATTCCTGGCTTTGCGGATCGGAAGGGGTGGAGATGATCAAGACCGATATGGCCAATGAAGGGGTCAACACCTTGTCCATGGTAGCCTGTTCTCCACGGGTTCAATATGATGTCTTTGATTTCGGACCTGTTTTGATGGACCGGGTCAATGTCCGGGAGCAGGTGGCCTGGGTCTTGCCGGCCGATGATGAAGATACCCAGATGATGGCCGAAGACAACCTGCGCATGGGGCTGGTCAAATTGAACAAGAGCACCCCCCCGGAACCCTATCAGGCCGAGAATTTAAGCAAGACCGTGCTGGTGGTGGGCGGCGGATTTGCCGGGATGAACGCCGCCGTCGGCGCGGCTCAAGCCGGATATCCGGTCCTGCTGGTTGAAAAAGAGCCGGTCCTGGGCGGGTTCATGAATAAGATGAATAAACGAATCCGGCCCCCTTATAAGGAATTGAAACCCGTGGATCTGGAAGACCAGATCAAAAAGGTGGAGGCCGAACCGAATATCAGGGTTTTTACCTCGGCTCAAATTGAAAAAATCGCCGGCGGTCCCGGTGTTTTTGACTTGACCATCTCTCAAAACGGCTCCTCAATCACCGAACGGGTCGGTTCGGTCATTCAGGCCACAGGCTGGAAGCCCTATGACGCCAACAAACTGGAACACCTCGGCTATGGAAAATTTACCAACGTGATCACCAGCGTCCAGATGGAAGAAATGGCCAAAAGCGGGAAGATCACCCGTCCTTCGGACGGCCAAGAGGTCAAAAACGTCCTTTTTATTCAGTGTGCCGGTTCCCGGGATGAAAAACATCTGCCCTATTGTTCTTCGGTCTGCTGCCTGGTTTCTCTTAAACAGGCCACTTACGTGAAGGAGCAGGACCCGGAAGCCGCGGTCTATATCCTTTATAAAGATATCAGGACTCCTCACCAGAGTGAGGACTTTTACCGCAAAGTCCAAAGAGACGGCGGAATCTTTATCCGTGGTGAATTGAACGCCATTAACGAGGACGGTAATAAAAACCTTTCCGTCGAAGCCAGCGATGTCCTGTTGAACGAAACTATCCAACTGGAAGAATTGGATCTGGTGGTCCTGGCCGTGGGCATGGTACCGACCTCGATTGATGAAACGGCCTTGAATCTGGATTACCGGCAAGGGCCGGGATTGCCGGTCAACAAGTATGGATTTCCGGATTCCAATTTCATCTGCTTCCCTTACGAGACCCAACGGACCGGTATTTATGCGGCCGGTTGTGTCCGCAGTCCTATGGAAACGGCCCTCTGTGCCGAAGATGCCACCGGAGCGGCTTTAAAGACGATTCAATGCATCGAGTCCACGGCCATCGGATCTTCCACCTTCCCCAGATCCGGGGATATGACCTACCCCGAATTTATGATGGCCCGCTGCACCCAGTGTAAGCGCTGTACCGAAGAATGTCCTTTCGGGGCCATCAATGAAGATGAAAAGGCCAACCCTCTGCCCAGCCCAACCCGCTGTCGTCGCTGCGGGACCTGTATGGGGGCCTGTCCGGAGCGGATCATTTCCTTCAAGAATTATTCGGTGGACATGATCGGCTCCATGATCAAAGGCATCGAAGTGCCGGATGCCGATGATGAAAAACCCAGGGTCATCGCTTTGATTTGCGAAAACGACGCCTACCCGGCCCTGGATATGGCCGGTATCAACCGGATCCCTATTGATCCCTTCTACCGGTTTATCCCGGTCCGCTGTCTGGGATCGGTCAACCTGGTCTGGATCGCCGACGCCCTGGCCAAGGGAATCGACGGGGTGATCCTGCTGGGCTGCCGCAAGGGTGACGATTATCAGTGCCATTTTATCAAAGGCAGCGAACTGGCCAACACCCGTATGGAAAAGATCTCCGAAACCCTGGGCCGTCTGGCCCTGGAGCCAGACCGGGTCCGGGTGGAAGAAATTTCCATCAATGATTATGACAAACTCCCGGTCATCCTGAAGAGCTTTATGGACAGGATCAAGGAGCTGGAACCGAATCCGTATAAGGGATTCTAAAGAGTCAGGAGTCAGAATCCAGAAGTCAGAAGCCAAGAAGGTTCAGAAATTTTTCGGTTTAAGGTTTAAGGTATAAAGTTTTTCCTGAACCTTGTACCTTATACCTTGGACCTTATGTGCGAAAATAGGATTCGACTTTACCCTCATCCGGCCCTATTTTCATGTCCCGGCGTCCGAAGGGACGCCTCTTTTTTAGGTCGGCAAAGTCGACCGTATCGTGGTGTCACGCCCCTGCGTGGCATGACAGTTTAATAACAAGATTCCTCGACCCTTGAGTCCTGGAATCGGAAAAGAAAAATGAGGTATTGAAGATGGACCAGGTAGTCGGCCCCAAAAGCAGCGGCGGCAAAGCCTATAATCAGGCCTTTGCCCGCGAGGTCTATCAAAAGGTGGACTCCGGGGAAGAGATCAAGATGTGCATGCAGTGCGGGGTTTGTGCCGCCTCCTGCCCCCTCAGAGAAAAAATGGATTTTTCACCCCGGAAAATTTTCACTCTGATCCGGGCCGGACAAAGGGAAAAGGTGTTGAGCAGCGAAGCCATTATGCTTTGCACTTCCTGTTATTCCTGCAAGGTGCGTTGTCCCCGTAAAGTACCGGTGGTGGATGTCATGCATGGGTTGGCCCATTATGCCCTGGGGTTGGGGTATAAGCCCCGAGTGGAAACCGCCCTCTTCGGGCAGAAGTTCTGGGACAACATTTATCGGCTGGGCCGGATTGATGAAAAAGACGTGGCCCAGAGGTATTTCCTGGGTCATGGACTTGGTCAGGGACTAAAGCTGATGATGGAGAATAAGAATATGGGCCTGGGCATGCTTCTCCATAAAAGGATGAAGGTCCTGCCGGAACGGCCGATCAAAAATATTAAAACTTTCAGGAAGATGCTGGATAAGGCCAAGGCCATGGGGAAGGGAGGTGCCGTCTGATGAATTATTTCCTCTATCAAGGTTGTTCGCTGGAAGCCGGCGGAATCCATTATATGGTTTCCCTGAAGGCCGTGGCTAAGGTATTGGGGGTGTCCTTTAAAGAAATCGAGGATTGGAATTGCTGCGGAGCCAGTATCTCCTACGTGGGCGGAAACGAGCTCTCGGTGGATGTCCTGGCCGCCCGTAATCTGGCCCTGGCCGAAGCCCAGGGGGGGATGGATATCGTCGCCCCCTGCAGTTCCTGTTATATCGTCTTAAATAAGGTCAATCACAAATTGCAGGAAAAGCCCGGGCTGTTGGCCGAGGTCAACGAGGTTCTGGCTGAAGGCAACTTGAAATACAGCGGGAAGATCAGAGTGCGACATCTTCTGGATGTCCTGTTCAGTGATGTGGGCCTGGAAAAAATTCGATCAGCGGTTATAAAGCCATTGAACGGGGTCCAGGTAGCCGGATATGTGGGTTGCCAGACTGTTCGGCCTTTCGGGGAATACGACAGCGCCGAAAATCCGGTGATCCAGGACCGGATTATCGAGGCCCTGGGGGCCAAGGCGGTGCCCTTTCCCAATAAAATGCGCTGCTGTGGTTCAGGGTTGTTCCTGACCGAATTAGAGGCCTGTTATGAACTGGCCCAGGACATCCTGGAGGATGCCCAGGTCCACGGCGGCCAAATTATTTCCACGGCCTGCCCCATGTGCCAGATGAACCTGGAAGCCTATCAAAAACGGATGAACAAGGCCCTGGGGACCCATTTTAATATCCCGGTGGTTTTTATCACCCAGTTGATGGCCGTAGCCTTCGGCCTTTCCCGGAAAGAGGCGGCCCTGGATCGCCTGCTCATTTCCGCCGATTCCTATCTGAAAGCCGCCTGAGAATTATTACCGTAACCAGATTAAAAAAAGCCCTTTCCCGGACAGCGGGTGAAGGGCTTTTTCCTGATTTTGTCCCCTTCCCCTTTACCCTATATTTATTCTTAACCGTGCCTTTTTCTTTCCTTATACCATTTACATCAAAAAGGAAGTTCTTAGTGCGCCAGGAAAGTCTGGTGAATCCAGTTGGTTGAAAAGCCGACTTGACAAAGTTAGCCGACCGTCAGAACCGAGTTTTGCATACATGCGGCAATCGCATGGGTGAAGCGTACAGGGAGACAGCGGGCCGTAATACGAAAGGATGAAAGAGATTCCGCCTCGAAAATACTTATGTTGTGGAGCAAGCCCAGGTGATTAAGAACACAGAAGGCAGCAACGAAGTCATCGTTACAGGCGAGATGGCAAGTTCGGGTCTGTGAGGAGCCGGGGCCAACGGGTGCATAGCTGATAGATTGTGTCACCGCCGGGGAAACCAGGCGGCTAACAAGGACAAACCTCAGCATCTAGTATCGGGAGCAACCGATATAGTCGACTCAAAATCAAAAATTTTTAATAGCTTCATCGCAAAATTACAACCCACACTCCTTTTTAATCTGTCTCAAATCTGTTTCCAACTTCTCCGCCATCGACTGCGTATAGATACGGGCAATCTTTCCGCGGTTCTGGAGCGCGATAAGCTTACCCAAGTCGCTGGTGCGCTCGCGCCAGGTGATGCCATCGGTAACAAGTAGAAAATACGTGTCATTGCGTTTCTCGTTTACTATCCGGCTAATGTCGCCAAGGACATCTGTCTGCTTGCTCCCCGTGGCTCCGTAGGCCTTTACTTCGATCAAAATCGACGGGTCATTCTTGGAGGGTATAGCAAAATCGGCCTTTTCAGTACTGGTACCGGTTTCACCTACGAACTGGCAACGTGCATCGTACGAATCCTCACCGAAGACCTTGGTCACCAAATGCTCGACGAAATCTTCTAGGTTACGACCCCTCCGCTGCCCCTTAATGGCGCTACCGCGCCCTCCCTTCAATCGCTCAATGAGAAGGTCGCTCCAAATGACCGGTCGGTTTACCTCCTCTGCCATCCGAGCGAGAATCCCCATGTCCTCCAAGGCTCCGTAGTACTTCTCCGGCTCAGCCCTGGCCCTGGTGATGCCATGCCCCTTACCGAGCCTGTCTCTCAGTTCAGCGGTGAATTCATCCTTAGAAAGGTCCAGGAAGAGGCGCACCATAGTCAGCCCTGCCTCGAAATTCTGCTTTGACTGGTTATCCGTGCTCGGATTGCCGGGTTGAAGCAGTATGATTAGATCTTTTCTGGCATAAATCTTTTTTTTCGGGAGTTTCTCCAGAAGTTTTATCACGTCTTCGGCATGGGCATCTCGCCAGCCGGTATCTACTGCCGACAGCTGGCCCAAGATTTCGTCGATTGTCTGGCGATAGCGTTTCATTCAATACCCCACAACAAGATATTCATCAACCTGTGAACGTTTGACAGTGCTATGGGTGCCGAAATGATAGCGATGAGCCCGTTTAAAGACATCCACGGTGCCTTTGTACCTCTTCATGATCCTGTGCAGTTCTGCCAAATCTGGATAGCCGTTCGATGAATATGAAAGCACGAGAATGCTGTTACGAAATTTTCTGAACATGTCGTCAAAGGCTTTGATGGCTGTTTTTCGGTAGGAAAAGGGAGTGAACGGCTTTTCGATTTTCTTCACCCTTGTCTCATGCATGATCTTCTTATCCACCCAGTAGCATGACAGCCCTTCCAAGAAATGATACCTCTTCATATAGCAGTTATCATCGGCTCTCGGTACATAAGGCGGATCCATGTAAACCAGATCCACCGGCTCAACCGGCGACCAGTCGAAAACATCGCCACAACAGGCAATATTTTTGTGACCGTTGTCGAATACGGCATCGTTGAAGACCTTGACCTGCTCAAGAAAGTGTTCCCGCAAGCTCAGCAGCAGATCCCGGCGACCATCCTTGTAATGCTCAGGGTCCCCGGCAATGGTGAACACGCCGCGAGGTTGACGCTTTACACAGGAACGGATCATGGCCGCCAAGGCAATGGCCCGTTCGTATTCTCCGCCCAGTTTGTTTAGGTTCCACGACACCAGGTCAAGGAACCGCAGATCTTCAGGGCTGAAGAAAATACCCGAAAAAGTCTTCTCGATGAAATGCTTGCGCCGACGATCGGGCATAAGAAGTATCTCGATGTTCTTTGCTGAAAGCACAAAGCCTGGATTTTCCACGATGGCTTTTGAAACGGTCGCACACATGTTCAAAAAATCATTGGTGGAGACTTTCTTCCCCATGGCCTTGAAAAGATAGGAAACGCAGCCCGAGCCTGAAAAAACATCCGCCGCGCTTTTAAATGGCATATCGGAAATTACATTGTGGATCCAGTGGAGCAGGCGAAACTTGCTTCCCATGAAACGGAGTTGGGGATACAGGTTAACCCTAGCTGGAAATGAATTTCCAAAAAGATTTCCCTGCCTGGGATCGGCTACCGGTTCTGCGACCAAGTCCACATCATCACCGAATTCCGCAGTTTGCTTATATGTGACACTGTCCGTTATTGTCATAGCGACTTTCTCTACCTATTTGAATAAAAAAATATATTACCTTGATCATTACCTGAAATCAATAACCGATTATTCAAACAACCAAAAACAGGGGGTCAGTTTCTTTCAAATTGACAAATATTCCATTGATCCATTGAATTGAATTAACGGATGATTTTTCCGGCCCAAAGATTTTCCAAAAATATTTTCCAGGAAAGGATTTCGATCTGGAAATAGGGGACGTCCATAAATAAGTAAATAACTTGACGAATAATTGTTTTATGCTATTGATTGGTCCATGCCAAGACAAGCTCGATTGGACACAGCAGGCGTTTTCCCATGTTATCATCAGGGGCATAGAGCGCCGGAAGATATTCAGCAGCCTATTGAAAAGTTGAAATGGGGTCGGGTCCGGTCGGGCCACGGGACCTAATTGATCTGACATAGAATGTTCTCAATGTTGACCCTTAAAATCAGCCTATCTTGAATTTTTTGGGGGCAAAAGAGACGTTATTCGAAAAATAAATGGCGAAAGCAAAGCGACATTTCTTTCCAGGCTGCATCTGTTTGCAAAGGTTGTTCGTATTGGGTCCTATGAGCAGCTGAGGCTTAGATACAAAGGATGGATTGAGGAATATCAGGGAATGGGCCGAAAATCCCTCAAGAAATCTGCAACTCTGCTGCAATGGTATCCGGTCCCAGATCCTGCCCCTCCGGCCATCCAATACCGGTGAAAAAAAGCCGAACTTGCTTAAAATAATTCTCGTCCTCAAGCCGTTTAAAAAAATCGCTTTTAAGGTTGGGAGAAACGTCAAAGACTCCGGACAATCCGTCGGAAAAAACAACATTAATTTTTTTACCTTCAAGAGGTTTAACGCTTATCACCTTTTTCATAATCACGCCAACGGCTTAATTGGCATAGGATTTTGGCCGCTGACCGCAAGCCTCCAATTGGCCATAAGGTCTTCTAAATGATGATCCCGAAAAACATCGATATAGTCGGCATCTCAGCCCCTTCGTATATGGAAGTTGCTTTTTGGGAATAAGTGTAGGACAGGAAAAAGACAGAGTCAAGGAGAAAAAAGGACGTTTATTTCCCATTGTCTCTAAAAGGAGCGGGCAGAAGGTTGACAACCTCAGGGAGAAATTAATTTTGCATGAGTGTTGACAAAAAAATTAATATGGATGAGAATTAAATGCCACTTTAAATTGATTTATTACCCGCATCAAAAGGAGAACCATGACCGATAAACCAACAGAAGGAAACCAAAAAGAAAAGGTTAGAGCTCAACAAATTTTAGCCGGACAGGAAGTCGTTTTTTCCGATCCCTTGCCGGATGTCCATGTCGCCTCCCTGCCGATAGCGGGCTGTGCCTGGATTGATACTGAGGACGGGGTAGTGCTGATCGACACCCTGATCAGCTACCGGGCGGCCACCCAGACGGCGCCAAGGATCCAGGGAAAAATAAAATACATTATCTATACCCACGGTCACAGCGATCATGTCACGGGAACCGCCGCCTTCCTCAAAGATAATCCGGTCATCATCGCCAACCAGTATCTGCCGGACCGCCTGGACCGCTATAAAATGCTCTACCAACACCGGGCACGCATCAGCGCCCAGCAATTCAATATTCCTGAAAGGCCTGAAAAAACCCTGGAAAGCCTGGAAAGGACCATATATCCAACCCAGACCTTTCAGGGGGACCTCACCCTCCGATTGGGAGGCAAGACCTTTGAACTGCATACGGCCCGGGCGGAGACCGATGATGTTTGTTGGGTCTGGGTCCCGGAAATCAGGTCAGCTTTCATCGGCGACCTCGTCATCGGGTCGTTCCCCAACATCGGCAATCCCTGGAAACCGACCCGATTTGCCCTGGACTGGGCTAAAACCCTGGAAAAAGTCCGTGCCCTCAATCCGGAATACCTCTTTTGCAATGGAGCCGGAATCATCTATCAAGGGCAACAGGCCAGGGAGGTATTGGATGACCATATCGAAGTCATTCGTAACCTTCACGATCAGGTGGTGGATTGCATCAATCAAAAAATGCACATCACCGAAATGATTCACACGGTCAAAATTCCCGAGCATTTAAGGAACAGCCCCTATCTTCCCTCCTCCTATTCCAGAACGGAGTTTTTCGTCTATAATGTCTATCACTGGTATCACGGTTATTTCGACGGCAACCCGGCCAACCTGCTCCCTAGACCGGAAAGGGAAGTGAAGGCCGCCCTGCTCGAACTGATCGGCGATCGGGATAGGGTATTAGATAAAACCCGGGAATTGAAACAACAGGGGAAGGCCCAACTGGGGCTGCAGGTGCTGGATGTGCTGATCGGGGCCGATCCCGAGAATATCGAAGCCCGAAAATTGAGGATCGAGCTGCTGGAAGTCCTGGGCAAAGAAGACTCCTGTCTGATGTCACGGAATTCCTGGGTCTATTTTATTGATGAAGACAAGGAGTTTTTGAAATCGAAGGGGATCGAAAGTTAGTAAATATCCGACCCCAAAGAGGTCGGCATTGGTCTAAGCCCAGAGGGCATGATTTAAAACCGATCAATGAAAAAATCTATTCAGACAGGATTAACAAGATTTACATGATTTTTTGTTCAGCCTCCGGAAGAGACTGAACAATCTTAATCCGCCTTCAGCAGGGACTAAGGTTTATCTCCGCCAGGCGATTGGGTTTGTGCCTTTCTTCCGGAAAGGCACAAAAATCTTGGCAATCCTGTTAATCCTGTCTGATAAAGTTAAGGCAGAGCCAAGGTACTCTGCCCTAGCCCTGAGGACCAGGATTTCTATATCCCATTAAAGGTCTCAATAGATGGACTCGCAAAAAGTCGTCACCCCGGTGAAAACCGGGGTCCAGGGGGTTTTTAACTTGTCGAAGTTCCTGGATTCCGGCTTCCGCCGGAATGACGTTTTTGGGGCTTTAGTGCCTTTGCGAAGTCGTCTCAATATAATAACACCATAAGAGGACCGACCGATATCTTTTGTTTGATATTTTATTTTTTTTGATAGATAATCCTTCCTGGAAATGAAGGGGTGAAGAGGAAGTCCCAAATCTAATTTATCTAAAAGGGGGAAAGATATGCTGCAAACGAAAATGACGGAAATTTTGGGGATTAAGTATCCTATTCAGTGCGGGACCATGCAGGCCATTTCGATGGCCGAACTGGTAGCACCGGTGGCTAATGCCGGCGGTTTTTGCTGTCTGCCGGCCGCCGCTTTTCAAACCAAACAGGACTTTATGAATGAGGTCAAAAAAACCAGGGACATGACCGATAAACCCTTCGGGGTCAATGTGGGCCTGTTTCCTGAAATGACCGCCACGGTTACTGCGGAAGAGAGGATTGACTGGGTGATCGAATCCGGGGTTAAAATCCTGGAAACAGCCGGCCGCAGCCCTGCGCCTCACCGTGAACAGATTGCCAAAGGCGGCTTGACTCACATCCATAAATGTGCCCGGGTGCGGGACGCCGTCAAAGTCGACGGTCTGGGTGTGGATCTGGTTTCCATCGTGGGGACGGAATGCGGCGGGCACCCGAGTATGGAGGAAGTGACGACACTGGTATTGATACCCGCAACATTGGACAGGATTAATAAACCCCTGATTGCCGGCGGAGGCTTTGCCGACGGCAAAGGGCTGATGGCCGCCCTGGCCTTTGGGGCGGCCGGGGTGAATATGGGCACCCGCTTCATGGCCACCCAGGAATGCCCGATCCATCCTGATTTTAAAAAGAAACTGGTTGAAACCCCGGAGACGGAAACCGTTCTGGTGATGAAGACCTTAATGAACCCCAGTCGGGTCTTAAGAACGCCGGGATCTGAGAAAATCCTGGAACTGGAAGCCAAAGGAGCCTCGCTGGAGGAACTCGCGCCTCATATCAGCGGACGGATCTCCGCCGGGGGCGGGAAAGAAGGGACCTTTGACAAAGGGATGTATCCGGGCGGACAGGTTGTCGGACGCATCCATGATATCCCCACCGTAGCCGAATTGATGGAGCGGATCGTTAATGAGGCCATGGAAGCGAAAAAAAAGGCTGGACGTCCTTTTTAAATAATTCTTGGAAAATTCAAACAGGGTCAGGTTTATTTTTTCTTTTTTGAGTTCAGATCTTCCTTAAGGATAAAATAAGCCTGACCTCCTTGTCTTAAAACCCCTCTGAGACCTTTGAACCCCCCCCTTTGCCCAAACGGAGGAAAGGGCCCTCTGCCGATTAGCAAAAAGCCCGCCCTTGGTCAGCAGGCCAAGGGTCAAGGGTTTTCGTTAACGCTGATCAGGAAGCGATGGCCCTTGTAATGCAAGACCGTGCCGGCGGGATTGATGTCTACCACCCGGAGACCTTCGCTGAGCGTCTCTCCTTCATGGAGGGTCCTGTCGTTGATTGTTACAAAACGAGACTGGTTGTCCGGACTATAAAAATGAACGGACATTTTTAAAGGGGGCAGGTTTTTTTTAACCTCAGGGGGCAGGTCGCTTAGCTTTAGAAGAGGCCCTTCCGGCACACCTTTATGGCTTAAGGACGGGGATTCGTTCGAGACCGGTGCGGTTCCAGGGGTACTTTTAGAGGCCGGGCTTTTTTTCTCAACAGGAGAAATGCTTTCTTTTGTTTTTTCCAGGGCCGGGCTCTTGGAGAGCGTGTTGACAACCTTGGGGGGCGGTGGTTCCTTTCTCGGGATCACCGCACTCTGGTTTTTAAATTCAACGGGCTTTGAAGTAAACGGTTTTGCCGTTTGGCCTGGCAGTGTTAGCTTGGGCAGGGTAGAGTGTCCCGGTGATCGCCAGGGACCAATCCACCAGACGATGATTCCGGCATTGAGAAGCAGTGCGATAAATAGGAGATAAGGCCAGATGATCGGTCTTTTAGGCCTTCGTCTATTTTCTTCCCGGAAAGACAGGAGACCTGGAGGTTTCACTTCCTGCCGGCGCTTCTGTTCGAGCTTCTTTAAACCCTCAAGAATGTATGACATCCCTACCGGTCCTTTTTTTTGTCGATGAGGGTTGGTCCCCGAGGGTCCGTGGCGTTGGCCAGGCAGATGATGGTTCTGGGGCCTACGATACCATCCGGGACAAGACCGGCGGTCATCTGAAAGGCTCTGATCTCTTTTTTCATGGTTTCGTCGTAGCTCCGTTTCTGATCTGGATTGGCGGCCCGTCTTTGAACGATTGATAATTGCCGATCAATCCAGGTCACCAGAGGTCCTCGACTTCCCTGATCCAGGTTTTTATGATAGTCAGGAGGGGCTTTCCAGAAGAGCGTATACTCACCAAACCACCAGGAAGCTATTTCCTTGATATCTACCTTTCTGGTCTCGTGGCCGATGGCGAAGGTGGCGGAGTAGTCTTGCAGGGAGAGTAATGCCGCAAAATACTCTTCTCCTTTTCCATCACCCAAAGTGAGCACCGCCGGTTTATTAAGCCGTTGAAGATCATCAAGGCTTCCCTGCTCACTGAGACACTGTAATCCTTTCTCAAGAGCCTGTTCACAGGATGTTCTCCGGTCTTGCGGGTTTACCAAGATCCCCCATTGGCTGAAAAGGGCCTGGTAAGCTGACACCCTTGTGCCGGAAGGGGTGCCGTCAGCAGGTTTTCCCAAGGTTGATGAAGGAGGTTTTTGAATCGGGTTGGCCTTAACCTGTTCCTGTGATATGGCTCTGAGGGGGAAACTCAGAGTGGGTTGGAGTCTCTGGTTATAAAAAGAGGCCGTTACGACCGCCGAGAGAAAAAGGATAAAAAAGGCCAAAAGACCTGGAAGCACCCACCTTTTCTTCATCCCCAGACGGTTTTGTTTCCCGGATACTTCACGGTTGGCCGTGATCAACGTTTTACTGTCAACCTGATCTTTGCCCTGGACATAAGCTCCAAGCAGCGCCCTGTCGCAAATTACGTTGATCAGTCTCGGTATGCCTCCGGTTAAGCGAAAGAGATGTTTCAGTGCCCCATTGGAGAATAAGTGTCCCCGGACGAGTCCGGCGATTGACAAACGGTGATTGACGTAGGCGCAGGTCTCATCCTGGGAAAGCGGACCGAGGTGATATCGTGCCGTAACCCTCTGAGAAAGTTGGCGTAATTGAGGCTGGGCCAGCATTTCCCGCAGTTCCGGCTGGCCGAGGAGAATAATCTACAGCAGCTTCCGCTGACTTGTTTCCAGATTGGTCAAGAGCCGTATCTGTTCGAGCACTTCCAAACTGAGATTTTGAGCCTCTTCAACGACCAGTATTGCCCGGCGCCCTTTTCCCGGGATGTGGAGAAGGTATTCATAGATGGCCGAGACCAGGACCCCGTTACTTCTGTTACCTTCGGGGTAACCAATACCGAACTCGTCGCAGATCGCAGCCAGCAGTTCCTCGACAGTCAATTTGGGATTGAGGATAAAGGCGATCTCGGTATTTTCGGGTAACTGTTCAAGCAGACAGCGGCAGACCGTTGTCTTGCCGGTTCCGACTTCACCGGTGAGCAGGATAAAACCGCCATCACTGTTTACGCCGTAAACAAGATGGGCCAGTGCTTCCCGATGCCCCTCGCTCATATAAAAGTAGTGAGGGTCGGGGGCAATTGAAAAGGGATTTTCTCTCAGGCCAAAATATTCTTTGTACATAATAGCGAAAAGGTCGGGCCCCCACAAGAACCAGCGATCATGGCGAGGTTCTGCTGATGTGATACTGGTCTTCGCTGGTGGTTCTGGTCCCTGACCGGTCAGACGACTAATTTTGATTACCATTATTTTAAAATAGGAATGGCGGGAAAGCAACAAAATTGGGTGTCCTTTAATCAATCCAGGGTGACTACTTATTAGCCGGTCCCGATAGGCTCCTTAGAACCCATAACCCTTCCCTAATATCTTTTGTTTGTGGTCGATGCTAAAAAGGAGTATAGTCATTAAATTGATTCAAAAACCATGGCTAATGCCGCAGGATCCCCGCATTGAAAATAGCGAGGACCACAGAGAAAGGAGAACCCCGATGGGAGACAAAGGCAAGAAGGATAAGGACAAAGGTCAGAAACAAAAGACAAGCAAACAGGACCAAAAAACAAAAAATAAGCTGGCCAAGCAACCAAAAAGAAAACCTTGAGCGGTAGTTGAATCCTAACCGAATAAATTTGAAATTTTGGGAGGGTCCTGGGGGGTCTTGTGAAATATATTAGGGATAAATTATCCGATAACATAGCGGAATGATCTAATATTACTTCTAAAGAGGAAAAGATGGGGAAAGTATTTGTTGACGGTACCAAGAAAGCAAAAACATTTGACGGGGAAAAGAGGGCAAGAATTTTTGCCGTTAAGAAAACAGCCAAATTAGGGACGGAAAAGAATCCGGCTGTTGTCCGTGTTCAAACCGAAGAAAAAATGAAAGAAGTGGCAAACTTATTTGAAGAAAACAATTGGAAATATACCATTGGATTGGAACCGGATCAGCCGGAAGATATTACCGATTTAGAAAGATTGCTGACTCCTTTAAAACCAACCATAGCCGGAAAAAAATTTGGACGCAATGAGCCCTGTCCCTGTGGAAGCGGTAATAAATATAAAAAATGTTGCGGTAAATAAGGCCGAAGATATGGTCAAGAAGGAAAAAGAAAGAATGCTTTTTAATAAAGCACCTGAGCGGGGCAAGCAAATGTTGAAGGGAGGAAGTTGTCACCCCTTAACATTCCCTTTGGACTTTTATTCCGGCAACTCGGAACTAAAAGGACGCTCCAATTATATCTTAACCATGATGAGGTGGAATATGAAATTTATTTTCTCCATGATATTGGCCGGAGTGGGGATCCTTCTGATTAACTCGATAGCCCAGGCGATAGAACCCGGTGAAGTTCCACCCAAGGTGGTGTTGAAGGAGAAGTTGGGAGGGCGGTTGGATGGAAAGCCCTGGAGCAGCGAGGAATTACAGGGGAAGGTCCATGTCCTGTTTTATGTCGATCCTGACGAAAAGGACACCAATAACCATGTCAGCGAGGCTTTGAATAATGAGAAATTTCCCGACGAGAAGATCCATTATTTCGGGATCATCAACATGGCGGCAACCTGGATGCCCAATTTCGCTATTAATATGGCCCTTAAAGAAAAACAGGAACGTTATCCTAAGACCACTTACCTGCGGGACAACAAGAAAGTCTTAGTGCAGAGCTGGAAAATCGCCGATGACCGCAGTGATGTCCTCGCTTTTGATAAAAAAGGGAAACTGTTTTTTATAAAAGAGGGAAAGCTAACTGCGGCGGAGGTCCAAAGGCTGATTAAAGCCGTCCGGGATAATTTGTAATTTATGAATGAACTGATTGAAATTCTTATCCGTTACGGGTACAGTCTTCTGTTTATGGGGGTTCTTGCTGAACAACTCGGGTTACCCCTGCCAGCCGGATTATTTATGCTTTCAGCCGGCGCACTGTCCGGTTTGGGACATTTTAGTGTGGCTGTTTCGTTTGTTCTGGCCCTTCTGGCCTGTTTGTTGGGAGACCAATTCTGGTATCAAGTGGGTTTCCGCCGGGGAGGATCGGTATTACCCTGGCTTTGTCGAATTTCTTTCAATCCCGAAACCTGCGTCCGCCGTACCCAAAATATCTTTTACCGTCATGGCGCCAAAGCTCTTCTGATAGTAAAATTTTTCCCCGGTGTGAATGCGATCGCGGCTCCCCTGTCGGGCATACTGAAGATGCCCTTCCTGCGCTTTCTTTTGTTCGACAGTCTGGGGGCCTGCATCTGGATCGGGTCCTTTACAGGATTCGGCTACATTCTCAGCCACCAAATCGAACGGGCCGGGGATTACACGGAGCTGATAGGGTCGATATTTTGGGGAGGGATCTTCGGAATCTTCTTTCTTACCATCTTATGGAAATATGTCGGACGCCAACGATTCCTGAAACAATTCCGTTCCGCCCGAATTTCGCCGGAAGAACTGAAACAGAAAATCGAAACCGACCAGGAACTGTTGATTTTGGATGTGCGTAATATCCTTGAATTGGAAGCCGACCCGCAAATCATTCCCGGGGCCCTGGTATTACCCCTGGAAAAGCTGGAAATGGACCCTCCTGATCTCCCGCTTCCCAAAGGGCGCGAAGTCATCCTTTATTGTGACTGTCCCAATGAAGCCTCCAGCGTCCGGGCGGCAATGTTGTTGAAGAAGAGAGGGATTCCCGAGGTAAAGCCGCTGGCCGGCGGTTTCAGAGCCTGGAAAGACAAGGACTATCCTTTGGAGTCCAGGATTCTTTAATACGAAAATAGGATTCGAGGTTACTCTTTGTCCGGCCTATTTTCATGTCCCGGCCTCCTTGGAGGCCTCCTGTTAAGGTTGGCAAAGCCAACCGTATCGTGGTGTCAGGCCACCAAAAGCGTTAACCTGTGTGGATTGTTGATAAATCTCAGGTCACCGGCCACGAAACCCGGATAACGGTCCCTTTCCCAGCTGCTGATTCAATGTTAAAAACTCCTCCCGAAAGTTCGGTTCGTTCTCTCATAGTGGAAAGGCCCAACCCCCTTCTGACAGTTCCCAAGTCAAACCCCCGGCCGTTGTCCTTTATTGTTAGTTCAATTCCACCATCTACTTCTCGAAGGCAAAGGTTCACCATAGTGGACTTGCCATGTTTAGCGATATTATTCAAGGCTTCCTGGCAAATTCTGAAAATCGGGGTTCTTAAAGAATCTGGAATACGGGTCTCCTCTATTCCAATCAGTCTCTCAATAGAAAGGCTGGAATAGGTTTTTTGAAATTCCCGGCAAAACCAATTGATGGCCGGGACGATTCCCAGATCATCCAACAGGGAGGGACGTAAATCAGACATTATCCTGCGGGTTTCTTCGATGATCTGCTGCACTTTTGAGACAAGATCTCTTAATCCTCCCTGAATCTCTTCATCCTGCTCCTTTTGATCAAGTATTTTTTCGATACTGAACTTGATAGCGCTCAAAGATGCCGCAATGCTGTCGTGAAGCTCACCGGCAATTCTTTTTCTTTCTTTTTCCTGGGCGGTCATGAGTTCCGCTGAGAGATGCCTGAGTTTTTTCTCCGATTCTTTCAGTTGCTCCTCGGCCCGCCTACGCTCGGCAATGTCCCTTTCAAGAAGCGCGTTAGCCCCGGCCAGCTCTTCAGTCCGTTCCTTCACTCGCTGCTCCAGGTCTTCGGTCAATTTCCAAAGTTCCAAGGCGTGTTGCTGCAGCTTCCGCTCGGCGGCCTTGCGCTCGGTGATGTCGCGGGCGACGTGTACCGCGCCAATAACCTTACCCCTGGAGTCGCACATGGGCGTGGTGCTCACCAGGAAGTCTCCACCAAGGCGGGGTTCGTGTACCTCGGCGATATGCTGCCGGCCATCCTGGCAGGTCAGGGCATGCGGACAGAATCCCGGTTTTTCAGGCATTCCGTGGACGGCCTCATAGCACCGCAGACCAATACATTGTTCCGGCGTCACTCCCAACCGATCGGCCATCGAACGGTTTACCCGAACGATTCGGTGTTGATGGTCCAGGATGGCCAGCAAGTCCGGAACCGTGTGGAAGGTTTGTTCCCATTCCTCCTTGGCCTGGCTCAAGGCGTCCTCCGCCTTCTCCCGCTCGGTGATGTCCCGGAAGACCAGAACCAGACCGATGAGGTTCCCTCGGTCATCCTTGATGGGGGCGGCGCTGTCGTCGATCGGTATTTCAGTACCGTTTCTGGCTATAAGCCTGGTGTGGTTTGCCAAACCGACGATATGGCCTTCAAGGATTACCCTGGCTACCGGGTTCTCGACGGGTCGGCGGCTATCCCTGTTTATGATGTTGAACACTTCTGTCAATTTCTTATTCAAGACCTCCTTCAGCTGCCAGCCTGTCAGCCCCTCGGCCACCGGATTCATGAAGGTGATCAGACCGTTCTTGTCGGTGGCAATCACGGCATCTCCGATACTCCTGAGGGTCGTGGCCAGCCACTTTTCGCTCTCCTTTAATTTCCTTTCCAGGGTATGTTTGTACAAGGCCACATCGATTGTGATGTGCAAATCTCTTTCTCGGAAAGGTTTGACGATATAGGCGTAAGGCTCCGTTATCTTGGCCCGCTGGAGGGTATCTTCATCGGCATAAGCGGTAAGATAAATAATCGGAATATCGAAACGGGCTTGGATCTGTCCGGCGGCCGTCACACCGTCGATTTCTCCGGAGAGCATGATGTCCATCAACACCAGATCAGGAGATCCTGCCTCGGCCATCTTGACGGCTTCCTCCCCGGTAGAGGCGATATCGGGGGCAGAGTATCCCAGACTGTTCAATCGCTGTTGTAAGTCCAGGGCTTCAATGCCTTCATCTTCAACAATCAGTATTCTTGCAGGTGACATCAGGTGAGACTCCCTCCTTTTTTTAGGCATCAAAGGTAACCACAAATTCGCTTCCGCGTCTTTGGTTTATTTGAATGACGCCTTTGAGCTGTTTTACCAGAACGCTGACCAATTTCAGTCCCAGTGATTCACAATTCTTCATTTTGAGACCTCTCGGCAGGCCCACACCGTTGTCGCTGACGGTAAGCTGGCATTTATGGCCGGTATCCTGGCGGAGGTCGATGCGGATTTCTCCTGTCCCGCCGGCCCGCCGCCACGAATCCGGAAAGGCATGTTTCAGCGAATTTGAGACGAGCTCATTGATGATCAAGGCGCAGGGGATCATCCTATCAATATTGAGGGTAACGTTTTCAATACTTATTTTCGGTTTAATGACCCTCTCGCTGACTCCGTAAGATAGAAACAGATAGGAAGTCAGGCTTTGAACGTATTCGGCCAGGTCGATCTTGGCCAGCGATTCGGATTGATATAATTTCTCATGGATAAGGGCCATCGTGTGCACCCGGTCCTGGCTCTCTTTGAACAACTCGATGGACTGCTCATCTTTGATATGCGGCAACTGAAGGTTGAGCATGCTGCTGATGATCTGAGGAATTTCCCTGATGTGAAATAGCCTTTATGTTTCACAATCGGCTTCTGCAGTTCCTGGATCAGGCGGGTCTTGCCAATGCCGGGAAGCCCGGAGATGAATATCGAGCGAAAGGCTCCCAGGGGTCCGCCGCAGGCGGATTCGTATTCTTTGAGGACGATCTCGGCTTCCTGGTCACGGCCGATCATCCTGGATAGGAAGACAACCCTCTGGCCGGAACCGTGGCTTTCCAGAAGGAATTCGCGTATCGTACCGGTGGTCAAATATTCATCCCTGCACCTTTCCAGGTCGGCAAGAAGTCCGCTGCTTGTCTGGTAGCGTTTCTCGGGCTCCTTGAACATCAATTTGGCTATGACTTCGCTCAATACTATGGGAATAGCGGGATTCAACTCCAGGACCCCGGGGGCCTCTTTGGCCAGGTGGGAATGAATCAGTTCGAGGGGGTCCTCGGAATAGTAGGGAAGACGGCCGGTCAGCATTTCATAAAAGACGATGCCGAGTGAATAGAGATCTGAGGAAAAAACCACCCGGTGGCTGATACGTCCGGTCTGTTCCGGTGAGGTATAGGCCAGGGTTCCTCTGACAAAACAATGGTCATAAATGAAATGGCTTACATCCCTCACGTCAAGGGCGCTGATGAAGTCTATCAGACGGATATCGAGAGTGCCGGGGGTAACGAGTATGTTCTGTGGTTTGATTCCGCCGTGGATAATACCTGCTGAATGGACTTTTCCCAGCGCCTCGGCAACCCGGCAGGCCACGATAAAGAAGTCCGTTAGATTAATGGGTGACCGCTCTTCGACCAGTTTGTCGAGCGTTTTTCCTTCCAAGAAATCCTGGGTTATGAAACAGTTATTTTCTTTTTCGCCGAGTGATAGAGGGGTAATTACCAGGGGATCTTTTAAAATCCGGAGGTGTTCGATTTTTTGCCTGATTTGGGATTTCTTATAGTCGGACAGGAAATTTTCTTTAAGAACCTTGATCGCCAGCATATGCTCCGGAATAGTCTTACGGTATGCTTTATAGACAGCCGCATGAGGTGTCTCGGCCATTTTCTCGACGATTTCATAATTCGAAATTATCATTATCGTTCCCTCAATTCTTTACCATGCCCCAGCCTCATCCTTTTCCAAAGTCCTTCTCTTGCTTTTCTCTAAAGAGTTTTCATCCGGAAATTCGAATTTCCGGATGAAAACTAAAGAGAAAAAACCCCCGAACATATTAACTGACTGAAATCCTGGTGGTATTACGGTTTGCAGTCTTCCGAGGTCCGATAATCCATCTCAGGAGAAAAAACAAACAATTTATACCATCAAAACCTCTTTCTATCAAGGATGAACAGGCAAAAAAAGCGCAGGCAAAGACCATATCCGGAGGAAAACGGAGGTTCCCGGTACGTTGCACTTTTGAACTGCAGCTAACAGAATTTATTAAGGTTGGGGATGCGAAAGAAAATAAAAGAGCGTAGGGAGACGGCGCACAGGGCGGAGATTGGTTAAAGGATGAGATGGGGAAAAGTTCGGAGTCGGGAGCTCAGGGGGAGTTGGATCATCTCCAACCAGTTGGAGATGATCCTAATAATTAATCCCCTCTTACCTCAACTCTCCCCGGACGCTGATCACCTTTTCGGTCAGGGGGATCTTTTTGCCGGAGGCTTGCAGGGCCTTTTTGACAAGGAACGGAAGACCGGAACAACAGGGGACCTCCATCACCGCCGTGGTGACTCTCCTGATCCCGGCCGTTTTGAAAATATCGGTAAACTTGGCTATATACTCCTGGACGTCATCGAACTTGGGACAGCCCATCATGACCACCTTGTCTTTCAAAAAATCCCGGTGGAAATTGGGATAGGCCAAAGGCGTACAGTCAGCCACCACCAGCAAATCGGCCCCCTTTAAAAATGGGGCCGTTGCCGGAACCAGCTTGATCTGGACCGGCCAGTGACCGAGGGCTGAAGTCTGTCCTTCCTGCGTCTGCGGTCGGTTGGCGGCCTGACAGGAATCGGCCGGAGAAATGGTCTGCAGTTGAGTGGAGGGGCAGCCACAGGGCAAAACGGTTTCCGAAGGTCCGGCTTTTTCTCCCGTTTCCTTAAGGTGGTCTTCAACGGCCGCTTCATCAAAATCTTCAGCCACCCGTTCCGTAATCTGGAGGGCCTCATTGGGACATTCTCCCAGGCAGGCCCCCAATCCGTCACAATATTTCTCCGCTGCCAATCGGGCCTTGCCGTCGATTATCTGGATGGCCCCTTCAGCGCAGGAGGGTACACATAGCCCGCAGCCGTCACAGCGGTCCGGATCGATTTCAATTATTTTTCGTAATATTTTCATTTTGGTCTCCTCTCGTTGGCAAAGAGCAAAGGGCATAGCGCAAGAGAAAAATCCTTAATGCTTTCTACCGGCCTATGCTTTTTTACGCTCTGCGCTTTGCCCTTTGCGCTCTGCATTTGTTACGGTGTTAAAACCTCCCGGGCCAGTTTCCGGCCCCGTTCGGTCAAAAAAGATTTTTCTATGATTTCTTCCATTTTTTCAGGTTTGTTAAGGGCGACCGGCCGGTCGCCCTTACTATCTTCCAGGTTGACGATCAGGTCGGCATCAAAAAGGGCCTTAAAATTGAGCGTTTCTTCATCCCGGGGATGATGGTGATGGCCGACGATATCACAGACTTCTTGGATCAGTTCTTCCCGGGCACCCAATTTATTAAGGATATCCCGGGCGATGGGCGGCCCCAATTCTTCCTGATAACGGGCCGCTGTGCTCTGGTATTTTCTTTCCGCTTCCTGAATCCCGATGTCGTGGAGATAGGCTGCCGGCAGAATTACGGCCAGGTTGCCCTTTTCTTCTTTTCCAATCTGTTCGGCATAACGGGCTACTTTGGTGGCGTGGCCGATGCGGCGGAAATCTTTTCCGAAATACTTTTTCATCTCGATGGCCACCCGGTCTTTTAAGAGATCTTCCTTCTGGGCGATCAATTCCGGGGGTAAATCCCCAAGGCATTGTTCGGCATATTGACAATAAGAGGCACAGCCGAAATCCATCTTGGGATTCAGGAGGCGATGGCCGCAATTTTTGCAGCGGCGGGTGGTATCGTCCTTGAAAAACTCCATCTCCTGACCGCACTGGGGACAATTGGCTTCAAAGATGGAGCCGGGCTTCCAGTATCGGCTGTCTTGACCTGGACATTTCATAATAAACTCCCTTCGGGGGTATAAGGTTTTAGGTATAAGGTATAAGGTTATTTCAAAGAAATGATGAAGTTTTTTTTCCCTTACACCTTACACCTTGGACCTTAGACCCGTTTTTAACCTAATATCGCCTTCAAATCCGCCTCCGGGGTGCTGATGGGCATGATGTTGAAATTTTTGATCAGGAAATCAAGGACATTCGGCGTAACGAAGGCCGGCAGGGAAGGACCCAGGCGAATGTTTTTAATCCCCAGATAAAGCAGGGTCAACAGAATGGCCACGGCCTTCTGTTCGTACCAGGAAAGGATCATCGACAAAGGCAGTTCGTTGACTCCTACATTAAAAGCCTTGGCCAGAGCCACAGCGATCTGGACCGCCGAATAGGCGTCATTGCATTGGCCCACATCGAGCAGACGGGGGATCCCGCCGATGTCACCCAGTTCCTTGTCAAAAAACCGGAACTTGCCGCAGGCCAGGGTGAGGATGACCGTATCCTTCGGCGCTTTTTCCACAAACTCGGTATAATAATTGCGGCCAGGCTTGGCCCCGTCGCAACCGGCGACCAGGAAAAAGTGACGGATGGCCTTGTTCTTGACCGCCTCGATGACCGTTCCGGCCACGCCCATCACGGTATTCCGGCCAAAACCGACGGTAACCGTTTTCCCCTCGCTGTCTTCGGCAAAACCGGGCAGGGCCAGGGCCTTTTCAATGGCCGGAGTAAAATTTTTATCGGCAATGTGGGTAACCCCGGGCCAACCGACCAGACCGGTAGTGAAGATATTGGCCTGATAGGACTCTTTCGGTTTCTGGATACAGTTGGTGGTCATGATGATGGCCCCGGGGAATTCGGCGAATTCCTTCCCCTGGTTCTGCCAGGCGGTCCCGTAATGACCGTAAAAATGGGCATATTTCTTCAATTCGGGATAGCCGTGCAGCGGCAGCATCTCCCCGTGGGTATAGACGGTGATCCCTTTCCCCTCGGTCTGCTTCAGGATAAGCTCCATATCCTTCAGGTCGTGGCCGGAAACCACTATGGCCTTGCCTTTTTTATGGGCCAGGGGGACCTTGGTAGGTACGGGATGGCCATAG
This sequence comes from Deltaproteobacteria bacterium, assembly GCA_016208255.1. Taxonomy (GTDB): domain Bacteria; phylum Desulfobacterota; class RBG-13-43-22; order RBG-13-43-22; family RBG-13-43-22; genus RBG-13-43-22. The sequence goes on from JACQYK010000062.1 coordinate 22,609, forward strand.
GTTTCGGTGTTGGCGGCGTCCAGTATTTCCATGGTCCTCAGATTGATCTCGCCGGCTTTCATAGTCAGGCCGATCCAGTCGTTCAGGGTCAGGTCCTTGTTCAAGGCGGCCGCCAGCCCCTCATGCATGAAGGCGTAAATGGCCTCATCTTCCTTGCCGAGGATCCGGGCATGATCGGCGTAAGCGGCGATTCCTTTAATACCGAAGGTAACGGTCCAGACCAGGGCATGAATGTCTCTATCCGTCGTAGTATCCGCCTGAATACCGACCTTTTCACCCTGGGCCGACAGTCCTTCCAGACTGTCGGCCAGGGTCAAATTGGCCGGCCCGTCCGGAAAATCGGCCTTACCCCCGGCGGCTTTGACTTTGGCCTTCAGGTTTTCCCTTAAGACGACGATTTTTTGAAGAATGGGTTGGAACCGTTCGGGGTCAAAATCCACGTTGGTCAAGGTTGAAAACATGGCTTCCGCAGTGAAAGCATTTACTTCAGAATCGCTGATACCTACCTTCCGGCCTTCTACGGCCACCTGGGATAACCCCCGCATGGCGTATACCACCAGATCCTGCAGGGCGGCCACTTCGGGCAGCTTTCCGCAGACTCCTATTTTAGTACATCCTTCTCCTTTGGCCGTTTGCTCACATTGGTAACAAAACATGGTGTTCTCCTTTCAAATAATTAAATATTTTCTTTGGATCAGCTTGATGGGCTATAATATAATCACTTTGGCCGGGAATGCCATTGACTTAAGTCAAAATTAAAATTTTTTTCCCTTGCCCCCCTTCACTTTGCCTTAAGTATTCCTGATCCTTTCTTTTTTAAACAGGGGGGAGGGGATTTTCCCCAGGCTTGCCAACCCCATTACTCAGGATAATGATTTCTTGGCCTGCTTTTAAGTTAGGGGAAAGGCAGGCCAAGGGAAATAGGTCTCAAATTCTACCCAAGTATATATCCACCTCCGAAGCCATTTAAGACTCAGGGCCGGAAAAAGAGCGCCGGAGAACCTTTTGGACATTTCCGGCTTCCTCTGGAAGCCTCTTCTTTAGATCGACAAAAGTCGATCGCCCTGAAAAAAATCCCCTCCCCCCTGTTTAAGTCTGAATTACCTGAACTTTTTCAAAAGTGAAGGGGGGCAAGATTTTTTTCCTCCTTGACCCGGTCTCTGCCATATTTTATACTCTCCTCAGGTAAGGAAAAGGGTTAAAAAATGGCCGTTTTACAAAAAAATAGAATCCTCCTGGTCCATCCTCTGGGTTACCGGGTGGAAAGGTCGGGGCAGGATGTTTCCCGGATTGCTAATATCATGCCTCCCTTGGGCCTGGCCAGCCTGGCGGCCTATCTGGAAAAAGAAAATATAAAAGCGGATATCGTGGACTACTTTGCCAAGCCCTTTTCCGACAGCACCGTTCAGGATTATCTGGTCAGGGAGCGCCCTGCTTTTGTCGGCTTCAGTTGCACCACATCGAGCTTTCTGGATGGGGTCCGCCTGGCCAAAATGGCGAAAAAGGCGTTACCAGGCATAAAAACGGTTTTTGGAGGACCCCATGTTTCCGCTTTGAAAACAAAAAGCCTGGCCGATTTTCCCGAGATCGACTTTGCCGTGGTTGGTGAAGGCGAACAGACCCTGGCCGAACTGGTGGCCTGTGATGGGGAGGTCGAGGAGACTTCTCCACTCCCCGGCCTTGTCTATCGCGGTTCTGAAGGGTTCCCGAGCTTTAGCGGCTACCGTCCTCGAGGGATCGATCTTGACTCCCTCCCTTTTCCCGCCTATGAGAAATTGGACGGTTATCCTCAGGCTTATAAATTGCCCATTTTTAATTATCCGACCGTCCCCAATACCAGTTGTATCTCCAGCCGGGGATGCCCCTATGCCTGCAGTTATTGTGACCGTTCCGTGTTCGGAAGCAGCTTCCGGTACAATTCCGCGGAATATCTCTATGAGCATCTGAAATATCTCAATAATCGTTTTCATATCCGCCACATCAATTTCTATGACGACCAGTTCACCTTTAACCGCAAAAGGGTCGAAGCCTTCGCCCGGCTGATGATCGATAACCCCCTGGGGATGACCTTCAACTGCGCCGTTCGCGCCGAGCATATCGATCTCGATCTGGCCCGGAGGATGAAGGAGGCCGGATGCTGGATGATCAGCCTGGGGGTGGAAACCGGGGATGCGGACCTCCTGGCCCAACACCGGAAAAATCCCAACCTGGAAATGCTGGCGGAAAAGATTCGTATGATCCATAAAGTCCCTATCCGCGTCAAAGGGCTGCTCATGCTGGGTTTGCCCGGCGAGACCGAGTCAAGCATCCGGAAAAGCATGGATTATGTTTTTTCTTTGCCCATTGACGATATCAATGTCTCCAAATTCACCCCTTTCCCGGGCACCCCGCTCTATGAAAAGGCCCATGAGCTGGGGACCTTTGAGGAAGACTGGGAAAGAATGGACTGTATGAATTTCCTCTTCGTACCCCAGGGGATGACGGCCGAACTTCTGGAAAAACTCTTTATCCGGTTCTACCGGAAACACTTCATGCGGCCCAAGATGCTCCTGGGTTATCTATCCATGATCTGGCGTTCCCCCGACAGTTGGAAGAGGTTCCTGAGCAATCTCGGAGGATTTCTCCGTTTTGTCCGGACCGATGACCGGATTGCCGGTCCCGGAAAGGAGCCGAGGGCAGTGGAGGAATAATTGGGGACGTTATTAACATTAGGTTTGTTGACCTACCTGGCTGCCTCGGTCAACTTTTCCATTATTTTATTTAAGATCCTTGGTCAGGGTGATCCCAGAGATCTTTTCAGCGGCAATGCCGGGACTACCAACGTTTCCAGGCAATTGGGTAAATTATGGGGCGCGGTGATCCTCCTGCTGGATGTGGGCAGGGCCGCAGCCATTGCCCAAATCGGGGTTTGGTTTCTGCCTGGTCCCTGGGTGCCTATCTTGGGACTGATCCTGGTGATCGGAAACCAAAAGCCCATGTTCCATGGATTCCGGGGTGGTAAAGGGGTGGCCGGATATCTGGGGTTCACCGCCTTTATTTCTCCCATTACGGCCGGAGTGTCCTGTCTAACCTGGGTGGTGGTCTTTGGACTTTTTCGGGTTACTTTTTTCGGGTCTTTTTTCATGATAACCGTGCTGGGAGTGGGGACTATGATGAGGTACGTCTGGGACCCGTTGGTGATCGTCACGGCCGGGATAACCATGGCCCTGATCTTTTGGGCCCATAAAACCAATATCATGGCCTTTCAAAAAGGACGGATGGCAGGGGAAAAGGCAGAAGGATTATGAAAAATCTTTCTTACGGATAACCTGCTCCCTTCACTATTATTATTGGGGCCTGTTTGCTCAGGAAGGAGAGGGATTTTTCCGGGGTTGTCCAAAAGGTGATCTGCCGCCCTATACCGGCCCTAATTTTTGTGTTGATTTGATAAGAGATATTAATTCCTGCTAATCGCAGAAGTCTATATCGGCCTGCTTTATTTATTATTCAAGATTTCATCCTCTATACGACGCTCTGAGTAGAGGAGTTGGCAACCCCGGAAAAATCCCTCTCCTTCCTGAGCTGTAATAGATGGTATTTGGAGTGATTGGAGAAAAAAGAGTATAGGGAAAAATTTGACCTTATTTTGTAGCTGTGGTATTTTTTCGCCATGAAATTTAAACTGATTTATCCCAAATGGAAAAAGCTTAAAGGCCAGACCGAGTTCCATCTCCCCCCGCACGGCCCGGTGGTTTTCGCCGCCAGTTTGCCGCCGGAAGTGGAAATCGATTTTATCGATGAAAACCTGGAAACTATTAACTTCAACGATCCGGCCGATCTGATCGGGATCTCCATGATGCTGACCAGCCAGGTGAAAAGGGGCTGGGAAATTGCCGATGAATACCGGCGGCGAGGCCTGCCGGTCCTCTGCGGCGGTATTGGCACCATGCTCCATGCCGAAGAGACCGCCCTTCATGCCGACGCAGTCTTCCTGGGGGAAGCGGAAGGACGGATGGAGCAGGTGCTGGATGATTTCCGGAATAACCGGCTGCAAAAGGTCTACGACTACCTGACCGATTTTCCTCCTATCGCTTCGGTCGGTACGGCCCGGCGGGACCTCCTGAAAAGGGAGCTTTACAACTTCAAAGGCGTCCAGATGGTCGACCTTTTCCATGCCTCACGGGGGTGCCGTTTTAACTGCTATCCCTGTTGTGTGAGTTTCCTCGGGGGGCGGCAGTTTCGGCCCCGCCCTATGGATAAGGTTGTTGAGGAACTGGCCGCTATAGAAAATAACCGTCTTTTCATTGTAGATAACTCACTGGCTCAGGACAAGGCCTGGGAAAAGCAGCTATTCCGGGAGATGATTCCTCTGAAAAAAAAGTGGTGTTCCCACCCTATTGAGGACGATGAGGAGGTGCTGGATCTGGCGGCCCAGGCCGGGGCCTGGTATGTCTATCAGGCCATTTTCGATACCTCGGACTTCATCCGTAAACGGATCAAACATTACCACGATTTCGGGATCGGGGTCGAGGGGACCATTCTCCTGGGACTGGACCACCATACCGAAGACACTATCCGCCGCCTCCTGGATTTTCTGATGGAGGTTCAATTGGACCTGGCCGAATTTACCGTTCTGACCCCCTTTCCCCACACCCGGGCTTTCAGTGACCTGCAAGGGGAAGGGCGGATTCTGTCCTACGATTGGAATGACTACACCTGCGACAAGGTTATCTTCCAGCCCAAACAGATGAGCCCGGAACGTCTTCAGGAATTATTTGATGAATCCTGGGAAATCTTCTACCGGATGAGCCCGGAACGTCTTCAGGAATTATTTGATGAATCCTGGGAAATCTTCTACCGTGAGAAGCCTCAATCCTACCGGATGTTCGAGTTGTTCAAAAGGGTCATCGCCAGGGAAATGGCCGACGGCACCTTCCGGCGCTGGCAAACCAAGGCCGACCGGAAGTTCGGACGGGTGGGGATGTAAGGGTCTTCAATTTTTATTTTTCCCCTGATAGTCTAAGAACTTATCTCTATAAGGCCCTGTTCCAACCTTGGGGCTGATTTAAAGATATGCTTGACATATTACCATATTTTATGATATGGTCAGCCATATGAAAACAACCATACAGATACCGAATAGCCTTTTTGAAGATTTACGCACCCTGGCGCGCAGGGAACAGACTACGATGAAGGACCTTATGCAAGAAGGGCTTCGGCGGATCATCTCGGAACGGAAGCAACGTTCCCGCTTCCATCTCCGTAAAGCCACTTTTAAAGGCCGGGGACTGCACCCCGAAATTAACGGATTGTCCTGGGACGAAATTCGCGCGAAAAGTTATGAAGGACGGGGGGGATGATCGCCATAGACACCAACCTGTTGGTCTATGCTCATCGCGAAGATTCCCTCTGGTATGAAGCGGCTTATGCCAGTATAAAAGGGCTGGCCGAAGGTCGAACCCCCTGGGCCATTCCCTGGCCATGCCTTTATGAATTCTTTTCTATCGTTACCCATCCTCGAATTTATAATCCGCCGACCCCTATGGAAAAGGCCATCGATCAGGTGGAAGCCTGGCTGGAATCACCCAGTCTGATTTTACTCTCAGAATCGACAGAGTATTGGACGGTCCTGCGCGACAGCATTCTGACCGGAAAAGTATCCGGTCCTCTGGTCCATGATGCCCGTGTAGCCGCCTTGTGTCGACACCACGGGGTAAGAACGTTATGGAGCGCAGACAGGGATTTTAGCCGTTTTCCCGGATTGACGGTTCGAAACCCTCTGGTCGGGTGATATAAATAGCTTCCTGTAATCAAAATCCTGTTTTTTAAAAAACCGAGGAATACAAACCATAATCCTTGACAAAAGAGGGTTGAACAGAAACTGGATAACATGACAAAGGTATATTATACGATCAAAAAATATTACAAAATTAAGTAGTTACATTTTATTGAATTTCCTATTTTATTGAAAAATTAAAACCCTTTTGTTATTATCCAGAAACTGCTCAACAAATTGTTGGGCCACAATAAGGAATGGTGATGCGAATGAACAATCATCTCCCGAATATCCCAACACGTATCTGGTAGGAACCATCTGGAATAAACATATAGACATTATGTAGAAAGTTTTTTCTGAAAGTCCGCGTAAATCATAAAGAGAGTATTGTGGAGGTAGCAGGATGAGAACTTGGACAAAACTCTTGGTTGTTGGCTGGTCAATACTGTGCATTGGAATTATAGTAGTTTCATTCCAAATAATGAAGAAGGACTATGTGGCCGAGACTTACTCGATTTGGGCACCACTGCTGGTTCCGGAGAAAGTAGGAGATGGCGTTGAGCGATTGGCAGCCTGGCTCTATCCAAACCAAAATGAGAGATTCCTGTCCAAAGAGCAATTCATAGAGCGTGTAAAGGGGGCAAAAGGTGTCGAGCTAAAATCTGAACATACAGTCAAGAACAAGGCCATATATCTCTACCTGCCCATCTATTCATTTGTAGTATGGGCATTCCCGATATTGGTGTTTGTTGCAGTGGGAAGGCTATTCGAGAAAAATCCTACCAACAACAAATCAGATACAAGTGCTACTTCTTGATCTAAGACTGATGCAGTATTCGGGCTAACCCGGTTCTGCTCCCAATTGCCGATAAGTTGGTTCTGAGTGAGCTTTTCGCTTGGCATATAAGCTTAGGAGTGAATTGATTCGATGTTAAGGTACAAAGACGTAACAGATGGCGGTGTCACATTAGAACAGCTTACTTCAAGGCCAACTCTATATCTTGATCAATGGATGTGGTGCCTCTTATCAGAGGATTCGGCCCTCAGAAATAAGTTCATAAAAACGGCTGGGGAAGCCAATGCTACTGTAATGTACTCCAACGCGACCCTAATTGAGTTGGCCTTAATTGAGGATGAGAAACAGATAGATGCAATTCACGAGGTAATGGATAATCTTGATTATGGCTTTTCAGATTCTAATCCCTCCAGAGTGATTGAGAAAGAAGAGCGATTAGAAATTCCAGGAGGCGGAGCTTTTTACGATTCAAATCCTTGCTGTGACCTTGGTTTAATAAGCAACTATTTTCTTTACAGGATGGACCCATTAAAACCCTTCCAGCTATCGGCAATTCTGCCAAAATTGAAAGGAGATGTTGAATCTGGCAAATTTAGAGACATGGGGCGAAGGTTCGAAGACCTAACCCCTATTGTTCTTAATGCTCGAAAAGATCCCCAGTCGTTAAGTAAGGCAAAAAGGCGACATTCGAAGAGGGAATTATCCAAAACACAAATGCCCTATACAAAAGACATTTATCGGCTTGCGATTGATTTCGTTGTCGTAAATCAAAATATGAAAATGTCCTCAAGTGAGTGGATAGATCTTTTGCACACCGTAGTTCCTGTAGCCTATTTCGATCTCGTAATGCTTGATAAAAGATGGTGTCATTTTATCCGTACGATATTTCCTTTGTCACCTCCTAATATTGCGCATGTTTTTTCACAACGCGGAATAGGCAAGTTTCTTAAAGCAATAGAGGAATTTGCTGAAGAAAAACCAGAATGAAAGAGATGCCCAACAACCGCTCCAACCCGACCGGATAAAGCACCGGCGGGTTAAGCGGAGCGTTACACATAACAAATATAGAAAATGGCAGTAAACATCATTACAATAACGAGAAGGCAAATTTCAAAAGAAACGTAGTGAACTCTTGAAGCCGAACATCAAGAGAATAATAGCAAGGGAAGGCCTAATTATAATTAGTATAATCCTCCTGGCTGGCATTTCTTTTTTCCTCGATCTGCGGTTAAGTAGCCACAAGGGACTCTACGAAGCCAATGTTCAAGAAATAGAACCAGTCATCCACAATGATCCTCTCGGGTTGCTTGGTAAAATACCTCAAGGAATTATCCTGCGCTTTCCAAAAAACACTAAGGATGACGTCATCAAACAAACGATAAAAAGAAATTTTCCCAACATAAAAGGGGATGACTGGATTGTTTGGGATTCACCAAAAGGGGAGAATATCAATGCGTCATACGATAATAAAGGGAATCATGTATTTACCAGTGTTATTTATAGAATCGGATGGTCATATCTTTATCTTTTCTGCCGCATCCGGGTTTTTCATGGATACCCCCAAGATGTTGTGGTTATTGAGGTTTGAATCTTAAAGTTGGACAAGTTGGCTGGAGAGGAAACAAATTCAACCCACCGCAATGAAAATAAATTGCTGTTCGGTAATGGGATC
>JACQYK010000063.1 GCA_016208255.1 Deltaproteobacteria bacterium
GGTGAGAAATCCATAAAAAATTTTTCTATTCAAAGAAAGGAGGCAAAAAATGCCTTATCTTATTGTAACGGCGTCGTGGCCAAGCGACAAATCAGATGAAGTGGCAAAAATGTATTTTGAAGAGTTAAAGAAATATCCTCCCGATGATAGTTTGGGAACCCAAGTTGTTCCGGCTGCATTTTCAAGGACCCTTCAACGCATAAAAGCCATAGTGATTACTGAGGCAAAAAAAGGGAAGTTTCAGGATCTCCTGATTAGGGAAGTGAATGCCTTGGCAATGTTCCGCACTATCCCAGGATATGAAGCTCAAGTGGATACTTATCTGACGCTTGAAGAAGCTTTGGGGACTATAGGCATGAGCCCACCTGCTGAATTATTGTAAGAGCTAAAAAGAAGTTTACCTCCCCCTCACCCTAACCCTCTCCCACTAGGGGAGAGGGGACTTTGTTTTTTTCCCTCCCTTGATGGGAGGGGATGAAGGGGAGGGTGAGTGATGTCAATTTATTAAAGTCGTTGACTATAGTTTCCATCCGGAAATTCTGGAGTTCCGGATGGAGCAAATAGCAGTTAGCCTTTAGCAGTCAGCAAAAGCTTTCTTTTTAAGGTTTTTTCTGAAACCTGATCGCTTATCGCTGACCGCTCAAATTCGGAATAATCCTTTCCGAATGAGAACTAATACAAAAGGAGGCAGTCATGGCAGACAGAGTGCTATTTATAGGATGGAATCGTCCTGTTCCCGGCAGGGAGAAACAGGCTTTAGACAATTTGGGGAAATGGGCGCCTTTTTTTAGTAAACTGCAGGCGGATGGGCGCATCGAGAGCTTTGAAACAGTAATTCTCGAAGCTCACGGAGGAGACCTAAATGGGTTCCACCTCGTTAAGGGCAACACCGAGCAGATTTTCGGGATTCGCCAGGATGAGACTTATCTCAATCTCATTATAGAGGCCGGATACTGTGTACAAGGGATCGGAATTATCAATGGCTATATTGGCGATGGCATAACCAATGCAATGACACGATATGTGAAACTCATCAGTTAATTTACGGCGCGGGCGACCATCGTGAATGTTCATTATCGGGTGACACAATGCTTATTAGATTCTCTAAAGATCAAAATATAAGTACTGTGTCACCAGATTTTCCATAATTATTCAAATAAAAGGAGGTGATGCCGTCATTCCATAATGGTTGAGGGGGAAAAATCCAAACAAAAAGTCGTTCTAAGCAAGAAAGGAGGCAAAAAATGCCTTATCTAATCGTAACGACGTCGTGGCCAAGCGACAAAACAGATGCAGCGGCAAAAAAGTTTTTTGAAGTGATGAAGAAATATCCGCCCGATAATAAGTTGGGAACCCAAGTTGTGCCGGCTGCATTTTCAAGGACCCTTCAAGGCATAAAAGCCATGGTGATTACTGAAGTGAAAAAAGGGAAGCTTGAGGATGCCTTAACCCGGGTAGGGAAAATGTTGGCGATGTACCGCACTATCCCGGGATATGAAGCTCAAGTGGAGACTTACATGACGCTTGAAGAGGCTTTAGGAACTATTGGTATGAGTTTACCTTCTTAATTTCTTCAAAAAGTGGAATGGAAAAGGGGAAGGTTCTATTCATTAATGTTTTTTGAAGCTGCTGAAAAAATAGAACCGTCCCCTTCGCCTAAATAACATGTTAACTTTCTAAAAGGAGGAAATTGGTTATGGCACACAAAGCGAAATTTGGGGTGACAATTGCAGTTATCTTAACTGCCATTTTTATTATAGCGGCCCAGCCTTTATCGGCACAGCTAAAAAATCCTGAGACGCCGACAATCAAAATGATTGTTGTTTTCGGCGATAGCAACGTCGATGGTGGTTTGGCTGATCCAGGTTCATTGTTTGACCGATCGGAAGGCAAGATGGTTCGAAAGCCGAATGTTGGAGGTCGCCCCACAAATGGGCCGATGATTATTGAGTATCTTGCGGAAATGATGAGTGTACCGATCCGGAACTATGCGGTAGGCGGCGCAACAACGGGTGAAAAGAATGTGCTGGAACCCTTTTTAGAGGCGGGTACTTTTCCGCGTGTTAGAAACACTGGAGTACTAAAACAAATTGCCGAGTATGCCGATGACCTTAAAGGCGCGAAAGCCGATCCGAAAGACGTTTTCATCTATTGGGCCGGGTCAAACGATATTTTTAGGTCCACCGCTAAGGATGTAGAGGTTAAAATAACAGGAGCGGTGAAAAATATCGAGGCGAGTTTCGAGCAGCTGGTTTCCCTCGGTGCAAAAAAAATCATCGTGGCCACACGCACCGCAAGACCGGATCTTAGAAGCGAAGACAATATGTTCGGCACCCGCCTTAATGAAGAAATAACCAAGATGGTCAAGGGGGCTCGTGAAAAATTGAAAGTGGAGATAGAAGTGTTTGACGCTTATACGATTACCGCTGATATGAAGAATAATCCGAGTTCTTACGGAATCTCCGAACCAAACGCACCTTGTATAAAGAGTCCGAAGTGTGTTGATAAGGCCGATGTCGCCGCAACCTATGTCAATTGGGACGATATCCATATCACAACCGTGGCGCACAAGGTTATGGCGGAAAAGCTCTTTCAGCAGCTCAAAAAATAGTCCCGGAAAGAAGATCTAACCCATTGCTGGTTTTGCCAGCAGACTTTTCATTGGCAGGAGAAAGGAGATTAAAATGAGATCGCGTAGATCGTTGTTCCTTATCGTTTTAGTGCTTTTTGTGGCAGTCACTTTTGGAATCGCCTATGGGCAGGATTCCACCCGGATACGGCTCAAAGAGCCGCGGATAGCTCCTTTAGGCGAGCAGCAATGGACCGAACAACAACAGAAACTTCTGGCTCCAGTAAAGAACCAGACCGGACGGGTAATAAACATTTTTTCCACCATTGTCAGGAACCCTCTTCTTTATGAACGGTGGATGGCCTTTGGGATTTACATTCTGGCAGAACAAGGTCTGCCCCCAAGGGATCGGGAAATATTGATCCTGCGTATAGGCTGGCTTTGCCAGTCTGAGTACGAATTCGGGCAGCATACTTTGGTTGGGAAGGGTGTGGGTTTGAAGGATGAGGAAATCTTTCGCATCACCAAAGGACCCGACGATTCTGGGTGGAGCCGGATCGATGCCGCTCTTATTCGCGCTACGGACGAGCTGCACAAGGATGCCTTTATCACCGACGCAACCTGGAAGACTCTTTCGGAACGATATAACGAAAAGCAGCTCATGGATATCATTTTTACAGTAGGGCAGTATAACCTTGTTTCTATGGCCCTTAATTCATTAGGGGTCCAGCGTGAACCGGGAGTCCCCGGGTTTCCCAAAGAGGGGGCGGCAGCGGCCCAAGGGAAAAAACAGTTTGCCTACGCGGGACCGCCGGCTTTTGTATTAGAATACCCGGATAGCTTTGAAAAAGATCCTCTTCAGCCGAATGAGGTTCTCCGTGCTAAAGCCCCTGGGGGAGTTCCCGTGTTCGAAATCTTGGTTTTTGACCCCCCCAAAGAAGGGGGAAAACTGGAAGATCACGGGAAGAACTATGCCAAGCTCTTGGCAACGCAAGGCACAGAGGTGAAAATCCTTTCACAGAAACCGGCAAAACTCAAGGACGGGTTACTGACCCAAGAGTTCACCATCGAATGGAAATATAATGGAACATTCCCAATTCTCAGTCTGGTGGTGGCGGTGATGAAAGAAAATAAGATGGTCTCTTTTGGGGGGCACGTAATGGGCGGTGATCTGACCCCGATGAGGGAAATCGTTCAGACTTGGGAGTTTAAATAGTTGACAGGGAAATTCTCTTTATATTCTTGGGACACAATTCTTACTGATACCCTGGCTAAACTTTATTGTTAAAGGAGGCCATATGGCAGAGGAGAGACAAATTCTTGAAAAAATCAAAAGAGAGCTTTATGGACGCGAAATTACACCACCTCAGGTCAATAGAGATAAGTGCAAAGGGTGTGGTCAGTGTGCCAAGGTTTGCCCCGCACTCGTTTTAGAGCTAAGGGAAAAGAAATCGGAGGTTATATATGGGGAGAATTGTATTGCTTGCGGTCATTGCTGGGCGGTCTGTCCTGAGGAGGCTGTTAGTCAGCAGGAAGTTGCGACCGCCACAAGCCTAAAAATCGGACCGGAACCCCCAGTCTCTGCCGATGCCCTTCAATTACTGATCAGAGAAAGACGGTCCACGCGTTTATTCAAAGATACAAAAAAGTATCCGAACTGCGTTTCCTTGTGGAAAGCTTTATGGAAAAGACATTCAAGCTGATGGAAAACAAAGCGATTAAATTATTTTATAAAATGAAATTCGGTCATTTGCCGGTAGACTCTTTACGCAGCTATGCCATCAATTACCAATTGTTAAAAAATAAGAAAGAGAAAAATGCCTATTTCCCTTTGCCTTTTGGGTCTGCAGTAATCATAACAACCGCCCAATCCTTTGATAGTATGGCCCCATTCAACTGTTCAGCGACTCTCTTCGCCTGTTCGTTAATGGCGCACAGCCTGGGTCTTGGGAGCTGCTTTATGGGTTTTGTACAAATTGGTGCCAACAGGGACAAAAAAATAAGGGATTGGCTGGAAATGCCAAAAGAGCACCAATCCTATGGCGCAATGGTGGTAGGGCATCCCGATGTCAAATATCGGCGCCTCATAGAACGGAAAATGCCTAACATTAAATGGCACTAAATTTCTGAAAATGAGATTAGATAAAGGGTAAGGGGGGACTTAATTCGTATAAATTAGGAAGGCTGGTAAATAAATAAGAAATTCATTTGATATATGGGGAACCCATCAAATCTTCTCCTATAGGAGATTACCTTTTCTCCAACTTTCTCCAATCCTTATTGAGGAGAAGTAAATGCATGAAATGCTCCTGGCTCAAAGAATAATTGACATCGTTGAGCAGGTTATGGAGGAAAACAGTGCCGAAAAAGCCCTGGTCATCCATATTACCGCAGAAAAAATGTCCCTCCTTTCTCCTGATTCGTTACGGTCATGCTTTGCAACACTAACGGAAAATAAGAAACTGGCAGGCGCGGCGCTTAACATAAAATTTGCCCCCCTCGTCAATCACTGCCAAAATTGCAATCAGATATTTGCCTCCGAAGAGATGAGTTTTAATTGTATTTACTGTGGCTGGGAAAATCCAACCCCCCTTTTTGGGCGATCCGTGAAAATTGAAGGGATCGAGGTTTTGATAAAGATGGATTTGAAAAAATCACTCAAACTCCATTCGAGTCATTCCGGCGAAGGCCGTAATCCAGAGAGATATAACTGAATTTTGGCTTTCGCTATGATGACAAATAGGAAGAAAAAGCTCCTCGTCATTCCGGGCTTGAGTCGTTCGCCTTTGGCGAACTTTTAGCAAAGACTCCCTTTGGGAGTCGGCCGGAATCCAGTGATTTTATGTTTATTGTATTTAGAGAAATATAATAACAGAACAGGGAGGAAATGATCATGGCTAAAGCAAAGGCAAATGGGATTGAAATTGAGTATGAAACCTTCGGGGATCGATCAGGGCGGCCTCTCCTATTAATTATAGGTCTTGGCGGTCAATTGATTTTCTGGTCGGAGGAAGTATTGAACCAGTTCGTCGATGAAGGGCACTTTGTCATCATCTTCGACAACCGGGATACGGGGCTCTCCAGTAAAATGGAAGAGACCGGTATTCCTGACGTCCCAGGGACGCTCAGCGCTTTGATGAGAGGAGAAAAGGTTAAGGTACCCTATACCTATTACGATATGGGCGATGATGCTGTGGGGCTGCTCGATGCCTTGGATATCAAAAAGACCCATGTCTGCGGCATGTCTATGGGTGGGGCCATTGCCCAGACCATGGCCATCAGCCATCCTGAGCGCCTTTTGAGTCTCATCTCGATCTATGCACCAACCGGAAACCCCGATCTCCCTCAACCCAAACCCGAAATGATAAATCTACTGACCCCTCCCCCTGTTTCGGACCGCAATGTTTTTATAGAAGGCTGGATAAATACCCTTGGGATTATTTCAGGATCTGGGTTTCCCTTAGATGAGGAATGGGTTCGTCGGGTTGCCGAACGAGTGTACGAGCGCTCCTATTATCCTGAAGGTGTTGCGCGCCAATTTTTGGCTGCCTTTGGCCGTGGAAATCGGAGACGCGCCCTTCCATCAGTAACCGCACCCACTCTGGTGATTCACGGCGACGAGGACCCCCTCGTGCTGGTGGAGAACGGGAGGGATGCAGCGGGAGCGATACCGGGTGCCGAATTAATGATCATCAAAGGGATGGGTCATAACCTTCCCTATAGAGGCCCCTGGCCGCAAATCGTCGAGGCGATTTCTGCATTTACCAGAAAGGTAGGAGTATAATTTATCAACCCAAGAAATAATCTGAAATTTAGGAGGTTTTTTCTGCCATGTCTCACAATGACAATCTGGAAGCCTTTGCCGGTGTTTCGCCGTGGGTTAAATTGACCGATGAGCAGATCGAGCAAAGAATACAAGAGTTATTGGCCCTGCTCACCCTGGATGAAAAAATTGAGATGATGGATGCCGATGGCTCCTTTTGGACTGATTTGGCGTTCCTGATAATCGAAGGGATTAACCGTCGCACCTGGAATGCCGGTGTCATATCCCGTCTGCATATTCCCGGTGTCCGTTTTACCGATGGCCCGCGCGGGGTGGTGATGGAAGGAGCAACCACCTTCCCGGTGAGC
>JACQYK010000064.1 GCA_016208255.1 Deltaproteobacteria bacterium
GGGGACGTCGCTTTTGGCTGAAACGTTTCCCATTGCGCTGACCGCCGGTTGTTTGGGAATGGTAAGAGAATAGAACCCGGCGAGAATCCCGATAAATCCGTACAGGACATGGGGCATCCTCCAACCCAGGGCGGACCCGATCCAGGCAGAGAGCACCGGGACCGAGGCCACCCCCAGACTCCCGGCGATTCCGTGGAGGCCAAAGGCCTTCCCCTTTTCGCGGATGGCCAGGGAGATGAGGGTGTTCGAGGCCGGGTGATAGGTGCTGCAGAAAAGGCCGATGCCCCCCATGAGAAGGCCGTAGTTGACCAGGGAGTTCATGAACCAGGTCCCCATGGCCAGGATACCGGCTCCGAAAAGGTACAGCGTGATCAAACGTCCGGGACCGATTTTATCCGCCAGATAGCCGGCCGGTAAGGAGCCGATACCGAAGGCATAAGAAAATACGGTCACCACCAGGCCCAGGTGGAAATAATCGGTGCCGAACTCCAGCATGAGCAGGGGGATCAAGGGTGGCAGGACGCCCTCAAATAAATGGATCAGGGAATGGGAGGCCGTGGTCAGGGTGATGATCCGTTTTTCTGGTTTGTTCAATGGTTTCTACCTTTGGTCTCCGGCGATAAAGTCGGTCACTAATGTGTTAATAGCTTAATAAATTAATATTCGAACCAGCTTAAAAAATTTCAAAAAAATAAGAATTCTTACCATCTTTGAGGAGGAGATGAAACCTTTAAATGACTTGGACAAGATCCCCTCCCCGAGTTATAACAATCCACATATCTCCGTGTCTCAGTGATGCAAGTAGTTGCGTGGCGATTTGCAGCGGCTGGATAATTTTGTTGGCGCTATTTGATTTCTTTGAGCAGGAAGTGAAGCTTTGTATGGAGATCAGGCAGTTTGTTTTTTGCAACATCCCAGACAAGTGTGTAGTCAACACCGAAGTAATCGTGGATCAGCCTGTCCCGCATTCCAGTGACCTTTCGCCATTCGATATCCGGCTGTATCGCTTTGATATCCTGTGGCAGCTTTTTCGAAGCCTCACCAATGACCTCTAAACTTCGAACGAATGCTCTTTTTAGAGTGGCATCCCTAAGGAAAGATTCGTAATCCGTGTCTGAAATTTCAGACAGAATGAAGTCTATTTCATCCAGCATATGGTGGATGTATTCATGCGGCGATAGAGACACGCTCCACCTCGTTGAGGATATGAGGCCCGATGTGGGGGCTAAGGCCCTCCGGGGTGACAACTTCGACTTTGCGCCCTAGAAGCTCTTCAAGAAGGAATGAAATCTCCATAAAGTTATCGAATGTATGCTTTTCAGGCGAAAATTCCACAAGGATATCGACATCGCTTAAGGAATTCTGTTCATCTCGAACAAATGAACCAAACAATCCGACGCTTACGGCACCTAATAATGCAAGCCGCTCTCGTTCCTCCAAGATACGTTTAAAAATATCATCCTTGGTGCTCACTTGCTTGTTCACAGTCTCATCCTCCGACTAATTTTCAAGGATGGCATCACCATACGATAAAAGCCATAGGAATGCAATAAATCCCGTCAGCACAGTATGGTTGCCAATGATTCTGATGCGCTCGTCAAACCCAAGACGCCTGAGAAGGGCACATAATGTCTCGAAGGAGACGTTCGTGTCCGACCTTCGTATCATTATGTGCCCAAAGGTTTCCATTCCATTTTAGCTCCCCTTAGAACTTGAGTTTCATGAACCGGTCCACGAAGACAGGGAATCCCTCTTTTACCTGGCGGATCACTTCCGAGCGCCATTCCGGGGACGAGGGATAGTAGGCCTCTCTGAACCGGTCCTTTATCTCTTTCCGGGCCTCGTCGGAATCGTAGCCGAACTGGATCCCCTGGTTTTCCAGGATCACCGCGTGTATGGACCGGATGGATCCCATGGTGGTCTGGCTGTCCATGGTGCCGAACTCAAATACCATGGGCACGAAGAACATCTTCGGCGCGATCGTTTTTTCCAGGTAGCCCATCAGGTCGCCCGTGGTTTGGTAAAAATCGCCCTGGTCGCCCCAGTCCACCTTGTAGCCCTTGAACACCTCCTCCATGGCCCCCTTGATCCGCTGGTCCTTTTGCGGATTGGGAAACAGATGCATGGTGTTCCGCTGGCCGTATCCGGTATGGAGTTCCAGCGCCAGCACAGCCCGGTAATCCCTGGGGGCTCCATTAAGGATCGTGTCTATTATCTCTTTCTGCGGCTCGGATTTGTTGCCGCCGTAGTAAATTCCCTTCTCGAATTCGTACTGCCCCCTGAGAACGGCATCGCGGAGCGCCCTCATGGAATACTTCACTATGTTATACCCCGCCTTGACCGGAAAAAACCGGTTCGACAGGCTTCCGGCATCCGCCTTCCCTTCGGGATTGAGCAGTTCGTATACTTTTTTGTACCCTTCATTCTTCAGCTTGAACAAGGCCCCGTCAACTGACAGGTAGCAGGTATCGATGAACAGATCGTCCTCACCCGGCTCGGCGACCTTGATGGAAGCGATCTCCGTATTCGGGACCTTGGCCTTCAGCTCATCAGCCGCGGCCAGGAAGGCCTTGCGGCATTCATCGTAGGATTCCCGGAAATAGACGAGATTGGCCTTGTCCACCTCTACCTTCGGCCTGCTCTCCGAGCAGGCCGAAAACAAGACGATGGTGAAGGTCAGGATGATCAAGCGGGTGATTCCTTTAATCATAACTCCTCCAAAAAAAGAATTAAAATCGTTTTGGATATCGGGGATAGTATACCTTTTTATTTTTCGTCTGAGATAAAGAATTAGTATGCTATCCTTTATAATCGAGTGACATCGGTATCTATTGGCTTGGTTGGTGACGCCAGCGGCTGCGCCGGCCGGTACATGGACCCGATCCTTACGTTCGTAGGTTCGAGGTCGGGCCACGACCAGGCATTTATTATTCAGGGTACATCCTTCCCGTAGCTGATATCCTTTATTGCCTTCTATGATTTCTCTTACTTTGGCTATTTCCCTTATATTCCTTTTTCCCCAAGCCATTCGATTATCCGGTCGGCTACGATCGGCCATTTCTCTTCCAGCATCAGGTCATGGGCCATTCCTTTGAAAATTTCAGGCCTTTTGTTATAAGCCTTTGCCGTGGCTTCAATTTCTTCAGGATGAAATATGCTATCGTCCTCCGCCCCGAGTATCAGCAAATCGGTTGAGATTTTTTCCGGGCTGGGCAGGGTGAAAAGCATCATGTCCAGGAAGGCCAGATAAGACTCATCCTGCAGAAGGTTGAAATATCTATTCAGCCTGTCGAGGGGAATGTCCGCAGAGAAGAAGGCTTCCCGCGTCAGCTCGGCCGTGCCGATAATCGGATAAAGGCTCCAGGTCAGATTGGCCCTTAAAAAAGCCAGAGGATGACGCCGAACGATCCGAAGGGTCGTTTGGAGCACCCCCTTGACCGGGACCGAAGCCAGCAGCACTGCCGCGGGGACGGCCTGCGCCTCCAAATATTTTTGGACCACCAGACCGCCCATTGAATGTCCGACCAGGACCGGCTTTTCCGGTAATTGGCTCACTACCTGGGCCACATCCGACACATAATCGGCGATGCGAATTAGGCTGTAATGGGCCGGTCCGTCGCTCTTTCCATGCCCTCGTAAACTCAAGGCGTGAGTGGGATAGCCCTTTTCGGCAAAATAAGGCAGGAAATTTTCTTCCCAGCACCAGGCCCCATGCCAAGCCCCATGGACAAAGAGAATCGGCGTCGGACGAGAAAATCCTTTTGGCTCATGGGAAATAACTTCCAATTTCATAATGCCCTCCTTATGGCGAAATTCCGAGGATTAGAAAAAATAATAAATGGAACGGGCTTTAATCCGCTTTACCAGCCTCTGGTCGGGCAGGTTATATCTATCACCAAACCATCAGGGTCAGAAATCTTAAAGAAGTCGGCCGGTGCCTGGCTGAGAAACTTCACCTTAGACTCCTTTAATTTCCGGTAGGTCTCGTCTATATCCTCGACAATAAACCCTATGTGATTGAAACCAACGGAAATGTCGCGGTCATGTCTTGGGGCATCGGGATTAGTGGCCGGCAGCAGTCTCAGGTTGGTTTCCCCATCCGTAAGGTCAACCGCCTTGGTCCCCCTGATTTCCACTGTTCGTACAAAGGACAGACCCAGCAGGTCCCGATAAAAGGCTACGGATTTGTCCAGGTTCTTGACCATTATGGCTATGTGCCTTATTTTTATCATGGTCCTCCTTGCCGGTCTGGTCCGCAAAATATGATTGGCTGGTTAAGCCCTCACGACCCCGCCTCACTTCGTTGACTGGTTTCCTTTTACGGAGACAAGGACTCCTATTCCTATAACCAGCAGGACGGCGCCTCCGATCATGATTTTTTTGCCTGTCTCCCTTGCCTCGGCAGTCATAAGATTGTTGGTCACTGTTTTAAGTGCTTCGAGGGGATTAGGGGACTTAAGCTGCCGGGGTTGATTGCTCAAATACTTAATACCGCCATATCCGAAAATGAGCGCACCC
Source organism: Deltaproteobacteria bacterium (assembly GCA_016208255.1). Lineage (GTDB taxonomy): Bacteria > Desulfobacterota > RBG-13-43-22 > RBG-13-43-22 > RBG-13-43-22 > RBG-13-43-22. The sequence continues at coordinate 4,519 of JACQYK010000064.1, forward strand.
AGGACCAGAATATAAATCGCCAGTTTCCTAAAGTCCATGATTCCTCCTTAAGTTGATATCTAAAAACGAACATTTTTCCGGATCAAATTAACGGAAAGAGAAGAGGTGTGCCGGTGAATCGCAGTTCATATTTCCCGCGAAAAGAAATATCTCCCGTTCTTTTCTTCAACGGCAAAACCGATATGTTGATGCCATTTCATCGATGCCTGATTAACAAGGGCCGTACGACAAGTCACTCGATTCCTTCCATTCGCCCGGGCTACTTCATAAAATCGTTCATACAGCATCCGCGCTATTCCCTCATCTCGATGGTCGGGGTGAACGCCGATCCAGTTGATATAGGCCTCATGGATAAATGTCTGGGAAAGATAGCCCAGGAGGAACGCCATGAGTTCCCCCTTTTCATCTTCCACGATAAAACTGGTCTGTTTGAAATGGAGGAAAAGGTCTTCATAAACCCTGCTGCGTAAGTCCCGGCCGCCCCACCAATCGACCATCACCTTCATCACCCGCTCATAATCCGTTGGTTCAGAATTTCTTATCTTCATTTTTTCTAACATATTCTTTTTTCAGTTTTTCTTGATCGGATTTTGATAAGTTATTTGAATACTCAATAGTCTTTTCTAGAATATCCTCTGGGCTTCTTACTTTGAATACGCTATTCCTTATCAGGCACCCTGAGGACGCACTTTTTATGTAATCTAAATGCCAACTAAGAATTTCTTCAGGGAGATTCCCTAATTCTAAGTACTTGATTTCTTTTGCCTCATTGGTACCACGAACCTTAGGTTTGCATTTGGGCACCGCCAGATACACGATGGTATGTATTCCGTCTTTCCAAATTGGATTTGAGAAGAGACCACAAATCCCGGTAATTTCTATCCGGACTCCGCATTCTTCCTCTATTTCTCTTCTTACTGCTTGATCAATAGTTTCATTTTTCTCAACCCTTCCTCCCGGAATGGCCCAGAAACCGGTATCTGATCTTTTGATCAATAGCACTTTGTCTTTATCCTTGATCACAGCATGGACACTAACATTTATTGGCATGGATGAGCTCCCGAAGGATGTCCTCTCATTTCTAATTTGATTTGTTTTCTACCCCCCAAAGTTAGTCTAATGAAAAGAGGGTTGCTGTCAAGCTGTAACTTATCACTACAGAGGTTCATTTGGGATTTGGGCACAATGCCAAACCGCAACAACCCATACGTTTTTATCCTTAACCTTGTAGAAGAACCGATAGGGCTTTAAAATAACTTCGCGGTAAGGGAGATCCGGGAACTCCGGGATCAACCTTCCCGATTCCGGAAATTTTTTTAAACGAGAAAGGGTTTGTTCCGCTCTCTTACGAAAAGAGACTGCTGCCGTCGGGTTATCCTGATAGATATAGGTCACTGCTTCAAGAAATTGGCGTCGAGCCGTGGGGGTAAAAAGGACTTTCAAAGTTTTCCGTCCTCAAGAAAACGGTCGGCTTCCTTCAATACCTCTTCAAATTCATAGCCGACGCCTGCCTCAATTTCTTTTTCACCAAGAGCCAGCAGACGCAAAATATCAAGTTCGTGCTGGGTATTTTCATAGGCTTCCATGCTCACCATAACCGCGGCCGCCCGTCCTCGCTGGGTAATGAAAACAGGTTGTTTGGAAGATGAAACCCCCTTAATGATATGGCTGGCTTTTTGTCTGAGGTCGGATATGGGAATGATTTTAGGGGCTCTTTGTATTTTGATCATTGGTCGTTCCTCCTATGGTAGCGTTAATGGTACTATTAACGTATCCATTGGTCAAGATATCTTTGCCGGGTGGTTCGTTCCTCTTATTATCCCCTAAGGGACTTTTTTTCATCAGTTTATTGATATTTAGGCTGTTCATGTTTATATTAAACAAATTAAATAGTCGAATAGGCCGGAAGAGGAACAGGGCATGTCCAAAAAAGAAAAATCGGAGAAATTCGAAAACGGGGCTTTCAAGGTAAGCCGGGAACCCTTTTATCTCCCCCAGGGAAACGAGATCGCTATTTTTGAAGCGGCGCATAAGAACCAGTTCCCGGAGCTGCGTAACGGACCCACGGGAAGCGGCAAGACCCGTCTGGTCGAATACATGGCCTGGCGCCTGAATATCCCCCTCTACACGGTGGCCTGCCATGATGATTTGAGCGCCAATGATTTAACCGGCCGCTATATTATCAAAGGTGACGAAGTGAAATGGATTGACGGCCCCCTCCTGATGGCCGTTCAGGAAGGAGGTCTGGCCTATCTGGACGAAGTGGTTGAAGCCCGGAAGGATGTGACCGTGGTTATCCATCCCCTGACCGACCACCGGCGCTGCCTGCCGGTGGAAAAGAGGGGAAAGGTCTTCCAGGCCCCGGAGAATTTTATGCTGGTCATCAGCTATAATCCCAATTACCAGAGCGTGCTCAAGGAACTGAAACCGAGCACCCGGCAGCGTTTCGTATCCATCAACCTGGGCTGGCCGAAGGAAGACCTGGAAGTACGTATCGTCAGCCGGGAAGCCGGGGTGGATGAAACAACGGCCGAAAAACTGGTCAAGGCCGCCAACCGGATACGGAATCTGGTTCACCAGGGGCTGGAAGAGGGCGTTTCCACGCGGGAGCTGGTCTATGCCGGGACCCTTCTCCGAAACGGCTTGTCGGTCCGGGATTCCCTTCAGTCCACCATGATTGAACCGTTGACCTATGACAGCGATCTGAAGAAAAGCATCGAAGAGGTGCTGAAAAATTACTTCAACTTTTAACCGAAGGCTGACGGAAGTTCCTATAAGAAACCAAAATTATCTGACAGGATTAACAGGATACCATATGCTTTGCTCAGGCTCCAGAAGATCCTGAGCAACCTTGATCCGCTTCCAGCGGAAATTTAGGCTTCTATCCGCAGGAACGATAGGGTTTGTGCCTTTCTTCCGGAAAGGCACAAAAATCCAGTCAATCCAGTAAATCCTGTCTAAAAACATAATTTTTTAATTTTCAGAAATCATCAGTTCCAATCAATCATGTCCCAAGTTTTCTTTAAAAACAGTGAAAAGCCAGAAACTGTCGATGAAGCCCGCGAAGAGGAACTGGTCGCCCGTTTCGGTGAAGCCCTTTCCCCTCTGGTCCGGCGTTTCGGATACGAAGGGATCGATTCCATAGGTCTGCTGCTGGCCCGGCTCAGAAAATGGGACCCCCGGGCGGCCCTGGTTCTCATGGAAAAGAGCCCGGTCCTTATCGAGGCTCTTCTTCCTTATGGAGAAGAACGGATCCTGCAAGCTTTTGATCTGGCCCAGCAGATGATTCCTTTCGGACCTCTATTGACCTTGAAATTTCTGGAAATGAGTCCCCGGTTTCTGGAAAAGAGCGACTTCGAAACGCTGATCAAGACATCCACCCTGATCGGCGAAGTCGCCGACGTCCAGTTGGAATTGGCTACGAGCCTGATCGGAAAAAGTCCGGAGCTCTTGGAGGCCGCCGGTTTTGAAGGGCTGAGAAAATTGGCCTTTTTCTGCATGGCCATCGCCGAATCAAGCCGAACCTATGCCTTGAAGATCCTTGAAAACAACCTCTCAATCATCCAACCCCTCCAGGAAATGGGCGGGATTCCACTCATCCGGTCTGTTTTCAACCTGGGGATAAAAATGGCCGCTGAAGATTGGAACTGCGCCCTGGAATTTATTGAAAAAAGCCCGGCCCTGGCCTCAAAACTCCAAGCCCCGGGACCGGGTTTCGATCTTTTCGATCTGGCGGCCCGTCCTGTTCCCTTCAGCGCCCGAATGGCTTTAACCCTCCTCGATGTCGCCCCCTATTTAACCGGCCGGCTGGGTCTCACCGGTCTGGATTCAATCTGGCGATGTGCCCAGGCCATGGGGGCCGACACAGGTGAAAAAGCCGTCACCCTCCTCCGGGAAAGCCCGGGTCTTGTTGATCGGCTTTTAACCTATCTCACTTCCGACAGGGTGAAGGAGATTTATGAATTGGGAAGCGAACTGGCCGGGGTCGGCGCAGAATCGACTCTTCAATTTCTCCGGGGAAGTGTCGAACTGGCCCGGCAATTCGATTTCTCCAGGCTGAAAATCGTTGCCGAAACAGCCAAAGCAATGGCCGGGACCAGCCGGATTACCTCGGAAGCCTTTCTAAAGGCCGCTCCGGCCCTGTTGGCCCGGATGGATCCGGAAGAACTGAGGAAGTTTGTCGAAGATATCACCCCTCTGGCCCTGGAAAGCTGGGAAACGGCCTCGCAGCTTCTTCAAAAAAGCCCCGAACTGATTGATCGTCTTGGCCTGGAGGGGCTGGAGAAAATTATGGGGTTTTCCGCCCTGCTGTCCCGGGAGAGCGGTTCGGCCGCCGTCCAATTTCTCGATAAATGCCCTCATTTGGTTGATGATCTTTTGAAAAAGGGGGATGTTTCTCTGGTATTTGAGGTCTGCGGAGTGGGCCGCCGATCGGCTCAAACCAATGCCCGTCTGGCGGTGAGCCTGGTCAACCGCAGTTCCCAAATTATTGGGTTGATCGGTTTTGAGGGCCTGGAAAAGGTGGAAGCATTGGCCCTGCACATAGGCCCCGAGAATTGGACTACGGCGGTAAGCCTGGTGGAGATGAGTCCTTCGCTTCTGGAGCGGATGGACTATGAGGGCCTGAAACGAATCTCGGACGCGGCCCGACACCTGGCCGGGGAAAACAGCTATGCGGCCGTGAGTCTCCTGGAAAAGGCCCCCGATCTGATCGATCGCCTTTCCAAAACCGGGACTAAAAATCAGATCCTCCATATCTATGATCTGGTGGGAGAGACCGCGGTCTTAAGCTGGAGACTGGCGAACACCCTTTTGGAAAAAAGCCCGGAACTTTTATCCAAACTGGGGGCCGAAGGGATGGAGAGGGTGGTGGCCTTGATAATTTCCACAGCCCAGGTCAACGGGCAAATCGCGGTGAGACTGCTGGACCTGAGTCCGGTCCTGTTGGACCAGATAGGTTTTGAAGGGTTGGAAATCGCGGCCGGATTGATTTCCTTGTTGGCCGGGTCCGACTGGATGGCCGCCCTGGCCCTATTGGAAAAGAGTCCTTTACTGATCGATCGGCTGGGTCATTTCCGGGAACGGGCGATTGCCCCCGTTGTCTTTGACCTGGCCGCCAAGGTGGCCCGGACCAGTCCGGCGGCGGCTATGAGGCTATTGGAAAAAAGTCCGGAATTGATCGATTGGGTGGGATGGGAAGGTTTCGGGGAAATAGCCGCTTTTATCGAAAACACGGCCGCAATAGATGAAGAAAAGGCCCTGTCTTTTCTGGCCGGGGATTCCCCGACCTGGACTGATTTTCTGGAAAATGTTCCCAAAGGGATGGAGTTGAAGGCCATCCAGCCCATCCTCTCCACCTATCTGAAGGCCCTGCTGGGCCGAAGGGTTGAAATTACGGAATCCGCTAAGGCTTATACCGACGGAAATAAAATCCACCTCCCCGGACGGATCAGAGATTTTCAAAGTCAGGAAGATAACTTTTTGGCTTATAAGGTATCGGCCACCCATCTGGAAGCCCACCTGGAGTATGGGAGTTTTGAATTCGATCTTAACCGGATGGAAGGCTGCCTGACCGGAAAAGGTTTTCCTCCCGGAATCGAAACCCGGGAAGGTGAAAGCGATATCGAGCAGTTTGTCCGGCTTTTTCCGGAACCGGATCTGGCCCGGGATCTCTTCAATCTCCTGGAAGACCGGAGGATAGAAAAAATATTGATGCGGGAGTACCCTGCTTTGGGAGAAGAAATTTCCCGGATGAACCTCCACCAGGTCTCCAAACGCGGTTCCCCCCAAAAAATAACCAATCCCAAACAACGGATCGTGGAAATGGTCGGGCAAGCCTTGCTGGCCGGAAAGGATTTCCAGGATGGGGATCCTCAAACCCTGGCCATCCTGCAACAGGCCCTGGAAAAGGCTGATTTTCTGGGGCAGGCGGGAGCCGATGTGCATACGGCTGCCGGAATGGCCCTTGATTTATACCTTCTGATCGATGCACAATTCCAGGAATCCTATCGGCCGGCAAAACCCCTGGCCGATTCCCTGGATCAGGATAAGGTTTTCCAAAATATCGGAAGCTTCGGGAAGACTTCCCGGCAAATTCAGGATCGGATTCGTGGCCGGCAGGGGGTCGGAGGGAACCGGCCCAGAACACAACCCGAGGCAGAAAGCGGGTCGGAGGGGGAGACCCAGCCCAGCCAAAGCCGGCCAAGTCAGGACCATATTCACCAGCGGCAGCAGGCTGCCGGAAAAGAGCAGCGCACCTTTCAAGGCCCCGCGGGAGGGGGAAAACAGGAATCCGGCGATGACGATCCGGGAGGCGAAGAAACCGGCCGGGTGGGGGAAGTCTTGAAATTCGATTCCAGGGAAAAGATCGAGCGGCTGCTCAAGGCCCTCTATCGGGAAAAGGGAATTACCCCCCGGGAAATCGAACGCCGAATGGAATCTCTGCGCCAAAATGAACTCTACCTCTTCCTTCAAAATCTGGAGGCCCTGCTGGACAAAAAGACGGAGCTGCAAATAGAGAGGGGGACCGCTTTATACCCGGAATGGGGGGAGGATATCCAGGACTACCGGGGCAACTGGGCCAGAATACGGGAACAGACCCTCCCGGGGAAATCGCTGGGCTTTTACCGGGAAGTTCTGGATAAGCACTCCGGGCTTCTGAAAAAAATCAGAAGAGAATTCCAGATGCTCAAACCGGAAGGATTCATCCGGCGCAAGCGGCAGTATGACGGGGATGATATCGATCTGGAGGCCGTGGTCGAGAACTGGGTGGACCGCAAGGTCGGCCTGTCCCCTTCGGAAAAAAACTACACCCTCCATCAGAAAAAAAAGCGCGACATCGCCGTGGCTTTTCTAATCGATATGAGCCGGAGCACCAAAGGGGCGACCATCGAACTGGAGAAGGAGGCGCTGATCATCATGTCCGAAGCCCTTAACGAGGTCGGGGACGCCTTCGCTGTCTTTGGGTTTTCGGGCGATAATCGGGACAATGTGGACTATTTCCGGATTAAATCCTTTGACGATCCTTACGATCATCCGGTTAAAAAAAGAATCTCGGCCATTACCGATTGCTTTGAAAACCGGGACGGGACAGCGATCCGGCATACCATCAGCAAACTGAGAAGGAGGTCGGAACGGACCAAGCTGCTTATTCTGTTGAGCGACGGCAAACCGGTGGATAAGGAATATTCCGGAACCTACGCCATCGAAGATACGCGACTGGCCTTAAAGGAAGCCCGTCATTACGGGATCAGGACCTTTTGTATCACCGTGGATCGCACCGCCGCCGAATACCTGCCCCGGATGTACAGCCACAGCAGCTGGACCGTTATTGATGAGGTGAACAAACTGCCGGAAAAGATCACCCGCATTTATCACCGGCTGACGGCTTGAGGGCTTTTTGCGTCGGCAGTAAAAATATAAAAATAAAACCTTGGAGGTGACTTATGGTTAAAGATTCTAAAGAAAAGAAGAAGGAAGCGGTTGTCGGCGTGATCAACGAGGCACGTTCCATGGAGTTACTGGCGATTCACCAGTACATGATCCAGCACTACAATCTGGACAATATGGATTACGGAGATCTGGCCGCCAAGGTCAAGCTGATCGCCATCGATGAGATGCGTCACGCCGAGATGTTCGCCGATCGCATCAAAGAGTTGGGGGGAGAGCCGACCTCGGACCTGGCCGGAAAGGTGGTAAAGGGGCAGAAGGTCGAAGCCGTTTTTCCTTTTGATGCCAAACTGGAAGATCATACCATCGACCGCTATAACCAGTTTCTCATCCTCTGTCGGGAAAAGGGCGACAGCATCAGTGCCAAACTATTTGAATCCATTATCGATGAAGAGCAGATTCATTTCAATTATTTTGATAATATCAAAGGCCACATTGAGAACCTGGATGGGACTTATCTGGCCCAGGTTGCCGGAACCCCTTCCACTACCGGCCTGCAGACCCTGGGTTTTGTGGCCAGAAGAGGGACGACTGGAACTCCGCCGGCCGGGGCCTGATTGGGAAAAGACCGGGGGCCGGCTCCCTGTTAAATCATCAACAAAGGAATATCCCTTAGCCATGAACGACAAAAAGCAAAAAGCGGTAGTCCTGCTGAGCGGCGGACTGGATTCCTCCACTACCCTGGCCGTAGCCAAAAGTCAGGGGTATGAACTTTATGCCCTGACTTTCCGCTACGGCCAACGACATCAACTGGAAATCGAAGCCGCCCGCCGGATCGCTCTCCATTTTCAGGAGGCCCGGCACCAGATTTTTAACGTGGACTTGAGTCTTATCGGCGGTTCGGCTTTGACCGCGGAAATCAAGGTCCCCAAGGATCGCGGGCTGGAAGAAATATCAAAGGATATCCCGATCACTTATGTCCCGGCCCGCAATACCATCTTT
>JACQYK010000065.1 GCA_016208255.1 Deltaproteobacteria bacterium
TGGCCCGTCTTTTCCCCTGTCAACGCTTCGCCTATCTCCTTACGGACATCTGCGCATGACTCGGGGCCGATGCGGCTGGCTTGGCCTTCATCGTATGGAACTTTCATCCACTACTTTCTGCCGGTCTCCCGGCGCTTCTGCGTCTGCGGGCAAAAAATGGTTTGACAAACAGTTAACAAGTGACTACTTAAGTTTCTCTTTAAAAAAAGCGCCGGTCCGCTGCCAGGCTAACAGGGCCGCCTCTTTATGATATCGGGCACTGGTATCATTGTTGAAGGCATGCTGGGCTCCCTCGTATATATATTGCTTATAGTCCACCCCGGCTTTCTTCAACGCAGCTTCAAAGGCCGGAATTCCCCCATTGATCCATTGGTCGATCCCGGCATAATGAATAAGCAAAGCCCCCTTGATCTTGGGAACATCTTCAGGAGTGGGCTGTTTGCCGTAATAGGGGACTACAGCCGATACATCCGGTGAGTTGACAGCCATTTGATTGGCCATTGCCCCTCCCCAGCAAAAACCTACGACCCCTACCTTGCCAGTGGAAACTGGGTGAGTCTTTAAAAACTTCGCAGCCGCCACATAGTTTTGTATGGTGGAAGGCATATCTAATTTTTGGATCAATGCTGGCGCTTTTTCCGGATCATCCTGGGTCCCACCCAGAGGGGTCAAACCATCCGGCGCCAAGGCCAGAAAACCCTCAAGAGCAAAACGCCTGGTTACATCCTCGATATGGGGAACCAGCCCCCTGTTTTCATGGATGACCAGAACGGCCGGAAGCTTGGCCGCGCCCTTCGGTCTGGCCGAATAGGCCCGGATATCCCCCGTGGCCCCCGGGTATTTGATATATTCAGTAACCAGGCGGGGGTCATCTTTGGAAACGATCTCGCCCTTGGCCGTGTTGCTTCCCAGCAAAGACGGTAGGGCAAAGACAGCAGCGGCCCCTCCGGCAGCAAATCCCAATCGTCCCAGGAATTTTCGACGGTCCAATAATTCGAGATTGAAATCTTGGTCTTCATCAAAATCTTTTTGAGCCATCAGAATTCTCCTTTCTTATACAATGGCAACAATTGTAACCTTTTTCTGCTGAAAATTAAATTGAAAAAATTGGCCCTTGCTCCCCTCCCCCTTTTTTTATATACTTAATCCGTTCGAATCCAAATCAATTATTTTCCAAGGAGGAAATCACCATGTACGAAGGGATGATCGCTGAAACGGTTGGTTTCAAAGGGCATAATGATGACTTGATTGAAGGCTATCTGGCCCGGCCCCTGGGTGCGGGTCCCTTTCCGGGTGTTATCCTGATCCATCACCTGCCCGGTTGGGACGAGGCCTCAAAAGAAATGACCCGGAAACTGGCTTACCATGGGTACGTGGGCTTTGCGCCCCACCTTCATCATCGCGAAGGTCCGGGCGCTCCCGAAGAATTGATGGCCAAAATCTGGCAGGCCGGAGGGATCCCGGACGAACAATGTATCGGTGATGTGGATGCGGCCATCCGTTACTTAGAGACCCTGCCCTATTACAGCGGGAAAGTGGGGACCATCGGATTCTGTTCCGGCGGAAGGCAGGTCTACCTGACGGCCTGCAGGATCAAGCGCATCAATGCCGCCGTGGATTGCTACGGAGGACGAGTGGTAGCCAAACCTGAGGAACTGACCAAGCGTCAGCCGGTAGCTCCCCTTGATATGACCAAGGACCTGGCCTGTCCCTTGCTGGGACTGTTCGGGACGGAAGACCAAAACCCTTCTCCCGAGCATGTCAAACGCATGGAGGAAGAGCTGAAACGTTTTAACAAGACCTACGAATTCCACACCTACAATAATGCCGGCCATGGGTTCTTTTCCGTAGACCGGCCCAGCTACCGGGTGGAGGCGGCTGTGGACGGTTGGAAAAAGGTCTTTGCCTGGTATGAAAAGTACTTAAAGTGAATCTAACCGTCATGTCCCGTCAGGGAGGTGACACCTCGATCCGGTCGAGCCGCTCGACTTCGTCGAGCTTTTGAAGAGGCTCCCATACGGGAGCCGATCGTCGACCTAAATAGGAGGCCTCCAAGGAGGCCGGGACATAGAAATAAGCTCGTTGAGTAGAGAACCCTGTTTTCGCACAAAAGGACAAATCCAATAGCACGCCGGCCCAAGCGGTAAATTATGGACCGGTGTGTTTTGATTTACATTTGAAATCTTCTTCGCCAATATTATCCTTAATGATTTGGAATGAGTCAAGGCTAGTCGATCGCGAGATAAACATCCCTAACAGGATTGGGCGAGGTGAGCAGTTGATCACAGATGCCCAAGATCAAACTGTTTTCAACTTCAGCGCCTAACAACCAAGCTCTGGCCCTTGCCAAAAATGAGCCGGCATCGGAATGAATGGAAACCCGCATTTTGTTTCAGTCCAATTGAGAAGGTCCTGCATATCACCCACATTTCTTTTATGTTTTGAAAAGATTGAAAGGGCTCTGGGTATCGAATTCGGGGTCGGGGACTTCGTCAAAAGGAAATTAGGAGGTCCTCATTAATCTTTGTCTTGGAACCGCGGAATTCTATGGGACGGTAAAACTATTATTTTGTTACCGACCTAGAATTCGGTATGCTGTCCCCGGATATCGCTAATCACCCAAACGGGTTGCCGGTCGGCTTTTGCGACGGGTTCTGTCTTCCGGTTCAGTTTGGTTTCCTCAACATTGGGATTTCTTCCGGTTGCACCAATAATCGAATTGACCTTGCTTGCCCTGGGGTATGACCAATAAGGCCCTTCTCTTCCAGCTTTAAGATCATCGTGTGGATCGTCGGCGGGGCTGTCCGAAAGAAACGCTGCAAATCGGCTTCGGCCGGAGGTCTCCCGTTCAATATCGTATAATTGTATATGAAAGCCAGGCACTGGCCTTGTTTTTCAGTGAACTTATCAGCCATCGTCTCTGCACCCCTTGCCGAAGGTTCGTCCCGACAGGTGCGCGAGCGCTTTTTCGCGCATCCTGGTCCAGGCCGATGTTAGACCATTCTGCTCTTCCAGTATCCAGGCTTTCGTCGACCATGAGCCACAGCAATGATTTCAACCTTCCCAGCAGTTTCTCGATATACCAAATAAAAAGGAAAGCGATGGAAAAAGTAACGCTGCGTACCGTGAACGTACCTTGGCCACATTTCGGGTTTTTCGCTTATGGCATTGACAGCCCGATCAAGCTCGGCAAGGTAGGCGTCTGCTGCAGAAGGACTTCTCTCACGATACCACCGGGTTGCCGCTTGTGCCTCGGCAATAGCCTCAGGATGGATGTCTACGTGCAGTGAAGACATCACTACTCTGCGATTCTTGCTCTGGCTTCGGCCCAGGGAATCAGACTAACCTTCCCTTTGTCAATCTCCCGGACACGCGAGGTTATTTCGGCTTCCCACGCTGACTCCGCATCACGGTCCAAAGGTTCGTCGAGGCTGGCAAGCAAAGAACCAGCAAGAGCAGCCCGTGCTTCAGGGGGCAGTTTCAACGCTTGCTTAAGGATATCAGTGATATTTTCTTTCATATCTTACTTAAACTCCTTTCTTGAATCAATTTTGACGGTCCTAAAGTCTGTGCTAAGACGCACGATTTAACGCATTGCCTTCAGTTTCTTATTCGACATTCCGATTTCCCATCCCTCGTTGCGAGGCCATCACAATAGCTTTGCCAGATGCCTGAGGGCCTTCCGCCCCTCCCCGCGAAATCGTTGTACGAGTTATCGCTCGCCAACTACGCGCGTGTAGCTGCGCAATGATCTTGGCGTCTGATGGGTGCGCCTCCCGAAACTGAACCATGCGCGTCCTCTCAAGTGACCTCGGTTTGGCCCAACAAATTATCGAATAGTTTTTTGGATAATATCAGAAAGTTTCAGCATTTTCAATTAAATAGTAAAGCCCTCCAGGAGTAACTACTTAAGTTTATTATATTTATAGAGCCGGGGGATACAACCTTCTTAATGTTATCCAGTTTCGGTATAACCTCCTCCTTATGGGAAACCGGGAAGAGTTGTCTCTTTCTATTCTCCCATGATGGCCCGAAGATCTTCATCGAAAATCTCTTTCTTTCGATCGGCCATTTGCAGAAAATTCCGATAGACGTCCTCCAATTCTTTGGGCGACAAGCAATAACCCAGGCTGGACAACCGGAAATTCAAAGCGGAACGGCCCGATCGGGCGGTCAGAACGATATCCCGGGAATCGAGGCCGATCAGATCCGGGGTGATAATTTCATAATTCCGGTGATCTTTCAAAACGCCGTCCTGATGGATGCCCGAGGCATGGGCAAAAGCATTCCCGCCAACCACGGCCTTGTTCCGTGGAATAGGAAGGCCCGTATACTTTGATACCAGATAGCAGGTGGGATAAATTTCTTTCAGGTTAATGGTTGTATAAGCCCGGCAATAATCCGGATGCAGGTGGATGGCCATAATGATCTCCTCCAGGGAGGCATTCCCGGCCCGCTCGCCTATGCCGTTAAAACACCCTTCCACCTGCTCCACACCGGCACGAACCGCTTCCAAAGAGTTGGCTACCGCCATTCCCAGATCATTGTGGCAATGGACGCTGATCCTGGCCTGATCGATATTGGGTACCCGGTTTCTGAGGTCAGAGAACATCTGATGCCATTCCCCCGGCACCGCAAAACCGACCGTGTCCGGAATGTTGACCACCGTGGCTCCGGCCTTGATCACTTCTTCCAGAGTCCGGCAGAGGTAGTCCGGATCAGCCCGGGAGGCGTCTTCCGGAGAATATTCCACCTCCCCGCATAGATTACGTGCATAGCGAACGGAATCAATTCCCATTTGCAATACTGTTTCCCCGGACTTGCGCATCTTGGTTTCCAAATGGATATTGGAAGAACTGACGACGATATGAATCCGGGGGCGTTCGGCAGGATTAACCGCCTCGGCCGCGGCAATAATATCCTCCTTGACCCCCCTGGCCAAGGCCGTAATAACCGGACCTCGCACCTCTTTAGCGATTGTTTTTATGGCTTTATAATCACCGGGGGAAGAGGCCGCGAATCCCGCCTCGATCACATCCACGCCCAAGCGGGCTAATTGATGGGCGATCTCCAGCTTCTCCTTTGCGTTTAATCGACAACCGGGTGCCTGTTCACCGTCACGTAACGTGGTATCAAATATATCTATTTTCCTCATGGGTCTGTCTCCTTAATATAGCATGAATGATCATTGGCAGCCTGCCAATCAATAATACACCTCTCCAGGGAACGCTTGAGTGTCCGCAGTTGTTACCGATGAGACAGACTAAAGCGCCTCGGGAAATGGTTTCGATTATCTTGGGGGTAATTAAGAGAGAGGGGGGGGTGCCTTCAGCTTTTCAGGTTTACCACCTTATAAAGCGATAAAGGTCCCCCTTCGAAGGGCGAGCAGCAGAACCCCTAAGGGCAAGGACAACAACGATCCATAGACAGCAGGACAAGCAACCGCACTGGTGTTTTCCAAAGTGATTTTCTTTTTTTGGTCTATGGAATCCATTAGTCTTTGTGGTACAGAACTTAGTTAAATAGACATTTGACTTTTTTATATCCCGGCTTGACCGGGCTGTCAAGAAATATTAATGATCGTTTGATTTTGTTTCGGCCTCGAACCGGGTTTCCTTGGCCATCACCACTTGCTGGCTTAATTTTTATAAGAGGTCGATTCACATCGCGCCGGATTTACAATCCCCAGACCTTGGGCACCATCTCGGGTTCATATCCCGAAACGGCCCGTTGATTCGCCCAGTCGACCAGACTCCGGGCGGCGTCAGTACAAAGAAGGTCGGGCTTCGGTGTAATTCCGACCCGGCCAAGATCGAGACGATCGGCGTCCCAGCAGGTCTGCAGGGTCACATCACCCTCGGTATGTCCGTCGGTGTGCAGATGGCAGGCCCGAAAAAACAATTCGAAATCCTGATCTTCGAGATCAAAAAGTCTGGTTCTTATTGTTCGGGCAAATTCCCCTCCTCGCAGCCCGTGGCCTTCGTCCAATTTTTCATTGATCCGGCGGCTGTCGTGGAATAAGGCAAAAAGGGTTACGATTTGCACATTGGCACCGGTCGACTCTGCCAATCGCAGGCCGTTTTCCAAAACCCGGGCCCAGTGAACGACCCCATGGCGTCCCCGTACCGGCAAAGCATATTGATTCAAGACTTCCCGAACGATTCCCTCAGTTTCAATCATCTAAACCTCCCCCTCTACTGATCCCCAGATTCTCCACAAAAGAAAGGAGATTTTATTATCCATTCGATTCAACCATATTTATGTATTCCTGCGCGGTAATCACTTTTAAGCTCCCTTTGGAATAATCCCTTTTATTTCTTGTTATGATAAAATCGATTCCCCGTTTTTCGGCCGCGTAGTATTGCAGGGCATCTTCAAAATCTGAAAATTCAGATTCAAGGGCCATGTCCACGACTTTTTCGTCCATCGGTAGTATGGACAACATCTTGCGTAAGGCTCTTATCGCCTTACGTGATTTGGCTTTATTGGAGTACTTGGTGATTATATAATCGACGTTGGCCAAAACTATGGGTGTGGTATAGGCCGTGATTTTTTTTTCTCCGATAATCGTCATCAAGGCTGCCGCCTCGACATGGTGTTCACGTTGTGCCAGTAAATCAATCAGGATGTCGGAATCAATAAAAAGGCTATTCATGAAGTACCCTTCGCTGCCCGATAGCGGCGGTAATCCTTTTTGACATCAAGATCATCTGGAATTTTAATGATCCCAACCAGTGTCTCAATATCCTTAGGGATTTTTAGGCGTTGTTTGGTTGAAGTCTTTGCCGTCAGGTATTTGAAATATTTTTCAACCATCCCCGAAAGCGTTTCCTGGTGATCTTCGGCGTATTCTTTGGCCTGGTTGATGACCGCTTCGTCAAGCAGCAGAGTCAATTTTTTGTTCATTGAATCCCTCCCGTTCACTATACGTATATAATATATAATTGTTAATACGTACTGTCAATCCATTTTATCAAGAGAAACCTTTCTCCTAAGAAAAAAAGGGGGAAAGCGGACCAGGGTTTTAAATAGCAAAAAGATGTTATATTACAATAAGATGAGAAAATTTAACGAGGGCTGTAATTCAAGAATTGATGGATTTTATCCGCCGGCCGGGTACTGGTAAAATTCCAGGGCCTTTCAGGGAACAATGTGCCGGATGTTTAAAAAGAATGA
The DNA here is from genome assembly GCA_016208255.1 of Deltaproteobacteria bacterium. GTDB lineage: Bacteria > Desulfobacterota > RBG-13-43-22 > RBG-13-43-22 > RBG-13-43-22 > RBG-13-43-22. Next base: position 7,177 of record JACQYK010000065.1, read on the forward strand.
ACAACATATTGAAATTTACTTACCGGAATAAACTACTTCGCCGTCATGCCATTCCGGTTCGGTGACCAGATAATTCATCAACCTTCTAAACTCGGCCTCCTGTTCGGGACTGTCGGCATTGGCCATGTAGGCTTCCTTGCTTTCAAAGATAACCACCAGCCATAATTCATTGGCGTCCTGGTCACTCTGGAAAACATAGGAACCGATATAGCCGGACGGGCGGCGCCCGCTCTCCATCCGTCGTATTTCTTCTATGGCCCCTGGTTTTGTTATTAACTTAGCTACGGTTCCGTACATGGTTTCCTCCTTGGATTACTTTGATTGTCTTAGAATCCGTGTCGCCGATTTGCGTCGAGAATCTATCACCCTTCGGTGTCTTGGCTGCCCCGGACTGATCAGGAGATAAATATAAAGGGAAAGGAGGAGGCTAATGCCCTCCTTTCCCGAATTTCCGGTTTTTCGCCCCATCAGGCATCTTTCATCATCCCTTTAACTTGCTCGTCGGTAGCGGTCATGTTGTGGAATTTTTTCGCGTGTTCCTTGGCAATTTCAATAAGTTCTTTTTCATCATGGCTTTGGACCATAAAGCCGCATTTGGGATCGCATTCAATTTTTTTCAGTTTTTCAGCCATTCTCTTCACCTCCTTTCTATCCGTGTCATAGTTTGGGGATTGAGTTGCCCCTGAAATAAATTTGAACAGGCCGGGATCCGGAACAGCCTGGCTTCTATTTTGTTGAAGACCTTTTATTAAAAGGATAATTTAAATTCCCTATTTAATAAATAAAGGAATTACAGTATTTTATTGAAATGGTTGCTGTATTTTTGTTAGTACTCAGGCAAAAGCAGGTAGTTCATTAGGCGTATGGCTGGAAATTCTTGGTCAAGACTGTTTCTGGCTGGTCAGGTACATGACAAAAAGGTCCCAAGGGATCTTAGGAACACCAAAAATCATCGCTCATCGTCCGGCGAGACGGTAGGTTTCTAAACCAGCCCGTGGATCTATCAATCTTTTATTTAGGATCTGCCTGGCATGATCGGCCAGAATAAACCCAAGCCAGGCATAATCCGCCAGGATCTTTGGATCAGGGGTGTCAAGGGCGGCCGCCTTCCCCTTCAACCAAAAACACTATTTCATCGGATCCGGACCAGTAGAATCGAGCCGAGGTGATACCCCCGCTTTTACGGCGAAGGCGGCATAACTCAAAAGCTTTGTTTTCCATCGTCTCCCGCCGTCCTTTGTCACGTCGCTCCCAGATAGTGAGTTGAATCGGCATAACCTTTCTCCTTCTCTACCATCCTAATCCTATGGGGAAGAGATGCAGTTCATCGTACCCGTGTAGGTATATTCTCCCCAGAGACCTTTACCGAATCTATATATTAAAGTTGACATCAGAACACAGAAAATAATGGCCATCAAACCTGCGAACCTACTTTTTACTTTGATATTACATAAATCCCCCCTATCCCCCCTTTAGCAAAGGGGGGCAGGGGGGGATTTGACGATCGGAGGAAGTAACCTATGGTGATATCCTCCAACATAAACAAAAAGACCCAAACATTTAAGTATAACGACCGGATCAATGTGTTTTTGAACAAATGGTATGCTACTGTGAGGTTAATCCAGTAAATCCCTTTAAAATTTTGATGGGCGGGAAGTCTTTATTCGAACAGGTCTGAATGGGAACCGGTTCTTACCAGGCAAAGGGTACTACCTTCAATTCTGTAAATTAGCAGCCAGTCCCCTTCAATATGGCACTCCCGGCAGTCCTTCAATGTTCCCTTCAGTGCATGATCCTTGTTACGTGCAGGCAATTCTTCCCCGGCAACGAGCGATTCAATAATCGATTTGAGTTTGTTGAGATTTTTCCCGCGTCGGATGAGAAGTTTCACATCCCTCTTGAACTGGGTTTCCCGTCTGATGGAGCGCATGACCTCAGATGCCCAGGTCCTTGAAAAGCTCTTTCGTTGTAGAAAACCGTCGCCCTTTACCTTTTCGTGAGTTGGCGATCGCCTTTATGGTTTTTTTATTAGGTACCTGCAATTCAAACGGAAGGCCTCTTTGAGCCACTACCTGCCGGTAAAACAGTTCTACTGAATTGGAAATCGAAAGACCCATTTCTTTAAGGATGGATTCCGCCTCTTTTTTGACCTGCGGTTCGATCAAGGCTCGTGCGGTTGCTGTTTTTGTTGTTCCCATGGATTTTTCTCCTCTTTTTCTAATCAAGGATATAGCCCGTCTCAGGTTGAGAAGAAGCGGATGAGCCATACCGAATTGTTCATGATTTTTTATGGCATATTATATGCTATCTTAACCGTTTGTCAAATCATAAAATGGAAGCTTCCCGCAGGAAGATTCCGGCGACCCTGCCGGGGGGTGTATGACTATATTAAAGGGAAGTATCCGACAGACTTGACAGGATCGAGAGGATTCAAAACAAAATACATCCTGTAAATCCTGTCTAAAAAATATTCTTTGAATTTTGGATTTTCTTATAAAGGGACATGGTCACTTCATCCGGTTCGGGGCGGCCTGTCCCAGGATGAAAAGCACCCTCTTGTCCTGGTTTTTATTGATTTGTGCAAGGAGCCGTGGCCGTGGAAGGACGCCCAGGACTCTGGGAGGAACAATCTTCGACAGGTTGGTGATGGATTTTATTCCCATATGTCAGTTCTATGCCTTCAGGATCTCTTTTTATCATAAAACTTTTAATTATGCGAGATCCATCGGACGGTTCGGCCCCAACCATCCAGGTCGTTGACCGAGGAAGATCCGGCAATATGAAATTTTATGTATAGTTTCCCAGTTTCTCGGTCGATAAGAAAATGCAGATCACCCTATCGTCCCTTTTATCCTTGACCGCTATTTCACCTTATTTTATACTCTCACAATTGAGAAAAACTTTTTCTCAAAGATAACAGTAGCAATAAGTAAAATGAAACTGCAATGAAAAGAATAATGAACGTTTATAAAAAGAATTCTTCAAAGTTAATGGGGTCCCGACCCTTTTTCAATTTATTCGATTAGAGAAGGACTTAAAAGAAAAATTGGGGATTAAGGTTGACCTGGTTATGAAAACAGCCTTGAAACCCAACATCGGACGGCAAATCCTTCGAGAGGTCATACCGATATGAAGACAAAGCGGGAATATCGAGACTTTCTTGATGATATTTTAGAAAACGCTCAAAAGGCGCAAAGGTTTATAGAAGGAATTCAGTTTAAAGATTTTAAAAAAAACGAAGAGAAAATATTTGCCGTTGTCCGAGCCCTTGAACTTATTGGGGAAGCTGCTTCACATATTCCCAAGTCCATAAGATCCAAAGGGCCAAATGTACCATGGACAGAAATGAGCGGGATGAGAAATAAACTCGCTCATGAATATTTTGGAGTAGACCTAAAAGTCGTTTGGAAAACGATGAAAAAAGACATCCCGCCGTTAATTAAAGAAATCACACGAATTATTGAAAATCTTAACTCCATCGGTAATCTTTAGCAAGGCCGTCTTTACCTTTGACTTCCATTTTCGAGAACAAGGTTTTTCGGTCAACTCTGATTGTTGAAGGGAAGGGTGTAACATGCCCCCTTGGCCTGGTAATAGTAAAATCGTCAATCAGATAACTTACTTAACTATTCGGGCGCTGTCCCTACTTTACCTCATTTTTTTATTTAACTGGTTCCCAAGTAAGAATGGCACGTATAGTCTTGCCCAGGCCAAGATGCGGCATATTGTTCGGACCCCACTGACTAATGATTTTCAGACGATTACCCTCTAATTTGAAAAAGCGTGTTTGCTCGGTACCAACCCACCACTCAGACCAGGCAACGTCGACCTTGGTGATAAACTTGTCGCCTTCGAATCGAAACATACCTGAATACGCCAACATCATAAGCATGGCGGCGGTCTATCTTCTGGTGTTTGCGGTTTTTTGCGGCCCTCGCCTGTAATGATGGCTATCATTCTGCCCTCGGGCGTCAAGATAAGATAGCCAAGCGGATTCGGACTATTTTCAAAATAAGGTTTCAGTTCACCTGTTTCCTGTATCTCCGCATTCGGTCATCAGCAAAGCTCGGTTGAACTATAACAAGAAACCAAAATAGAACTACTGACCATTTCAACTCAAACATGGCGGCCTCCTTTTTACTTTTAGAAATTTTTTTATTTTCAATTTATTAACGATATTCTTGCCGCTATTTAACCCCTCCCTGAAAACCATATGTTGAAGCAAAGGTATTTTATCCACCCATCTTTCACCTGGCATATCTCTTCAGAATAACCGTCGACATGAAAGGCACAGGTAGAGAGGTGCACCTCCCTGCCTGTTGAATAAAATTTAGCAGAACCAGGGATAAAAAAAGGATACAAGGCCGAATCGAATCTTATTGAAAATAGGAATAAATTTTTCCAAAGGATCCGGAATTTCATTTTTTTATGCTCCGGGCCCTCTTTTTCTAAGAGATTAAAGAGACCAACAGGCGTGCTGGGGGGTATTATGGATTTTCGATTTTCTTATGTAAAGATTTGGTCAAAGCATCCGGTTCGGCATCGAGTCCCTCGCGGAGGACCTTTTGGTATGATTTGTAGAGATGGAGGGCTTTATCGTGTTTGCCCATAGCGGCATAAAGGACCATGAGACGTCGATGGGCCTCCTCTGAAAAGGGATCACATTCAATGGCCTTTTCGTAGAAAGAGATCGCCTTGCGCGGGGCGCCACGGTCTTCATAAATTCGAGCCGTTTTGACCAGAAGGCCAAGGTATTTCCGCCTCAGTTCCTCTCTTCTGGACCCGGCCCATTCGGAATAAACATCATCAGGCAGGAAATCACCTTTGTAAAGGCCAATCGCTTCCTGAAAGACAAAAAGGGCTTCTTCTATCTGCTGACTTGCTTCCCTTTTTTCTCCTTCTTTAAGCAAGGCCAGAAATTTATTCACATCGACTTCACAAATCCCCTGGTCCAAAGATACCCAGTTTTCCTTCAGTCGCACATAGTAATAACCATATTTTGGATCCATATCCGGCTCAAGGATTTGGCGAAGCCGATGGAGGGCGCTCTTGAAGTTCTTTTCCACCTTGGCCGGTTGTCCTTCCGGCCAGAGGCTCTCCATAAGCACTTCCTTCCGGACACCATCCTCCCACTGGGCCACAATAGCCTTGAGCATGTTTTTGGTCAGGCTGCCGTGCCACTCTTCCTCTTTCACGGGAGAGCCAGACCGGATGACCCTGAATCCCCCAAGGGTTTCGATCCTGAGAAGGGGAAGGGACGACCGATGCAAGGCCCGTCTGACTTTTAATGCTTTGGCCCGGATAGTTCGATCGGGATGGTTCGAAAGCATTTCCAGTTCAGTTTCAGCCTGAGGGGGCCGGCGGGTTGAAAGGATTTTCAGCGCGTAATCCCTTTCTTCCTGATTGCCCAGTTCGATAGCCAGGGCACATACCCTGGCTATATCCTCTGGGCTTGTATACTGGAAGTATGCGAGTCCCTTTCCCCTGGCGATCTCGAATCCGGAATGGAGGTGTTGGGCTGTTTTGTTTGGGTCCTTTTTTTGCCAATAAATTAGGGCCAGGGCAAAATAGGCTTCAACAGTAAGGCCGGCTGAGATACTTAAAAATAATCCAGGGCATTTTGAAGATCCTTTAAAATCGTTTCATCTGGTTCATCTTGACTCCACAGGAATCCTCTAAAAACAGCTATGCGATGAAGGAGCCATATTAAGCTATAATTACTGGCAGGCAGAAATTTGCGGGATTGTTGTAAATATTCTTTGGCCTTATCATAATCACCTTCAAAATAACAGTTAATTCCCAGGTAATAAAGGATATTTCCGGCCGTTCTAAACTGCCCCTGGGCAACAGCCAGCTGGAGGAAGTGCTGCCCGAGTTCTTCGGCCTCCCTGTGTTGTCCCAAATTTGTTTTCAGATTTAGGTATTCATGGATTAAAATTGTATATAGATAGATGAGACCAAGCCTTTCGCACTCTTTTTGTAAAATTTTATACTCCGCTTCCGCCTTTTCCAGGTCCCCCTTGAATGAAAATAAAATACCTTGGCTGAAGTGATATTCAACCTCAATTTCGGGGAAAGGCTGTTTCTTTAGTAATTTCTCGATCTCTTTGGAAATCTCATCAGCCAGGGAGATTTCCTGCACAAACATTAGAGCTCCGAAACTACGAATTAAGGCAAAGATTTGCATCATCAACGGCGCCTTATTTGTCCTGGCTATGAGGTAGGCATTCTGACTGGCCTGGTAGGCCTTCCGAGGGTTGAAGAAACAGAATCCAGAGTTGAGATTCATCCATAGGGACACCCTTTCACGAGGATAGAGGTCTTGGTCTATGGTGCTCAGGAGATCTTCCCCTTTAGTGAGTAGCACGGACATAGGAACCGGTTCCTGTCCTCCCAATAACGTTGTGGTCCCAATAAGCGTCGATAGGGAAACAAGGCAGCCTCTCAAATCACCTGCTTTTTCGAAGAGGGTGAATGCCTGGTAAAGTATGGGAAGATTTTTTGCTGGACTTGTTGTCCAGACCGTTGTCCTGGAAAAATAATACAGGAGCCATGGGTTTCCCTGAAGGGTTTTTTCCGGAAGGGCTTGAAGCCATTTCAAAAGGTCGGTATTCCTCACGGACCAGACCAGATCCAAGCCGACTTTTTCGATGGCCGGAATAGCCGATTCATAAGCGCCGGCCTTGAGAAAATATTGGATAGCATCTTCCAGCCGGTCCCTTTGTTGAAAGAGGAGGCCTGCTTTTTTATATAGGGATTGCCGGGTTTCGGGGGAAAGCTCGGTATTGAATTTCAGCAGCAGAAAGTCTCTGAATAGTTGGTGATATCTAAATACCCAGCCTTTCCCCTCTTCATAATTCGACTGTACAAAGAGATGCTTTCTGGCCGCCTCCTGGAGAACCTCTTCCATATCTTTCGTTTCCAGGAGTTCCCCAACGAACTTTGTTTCCATCTTGTCCAAGATGGAGGATTTAATCAGGAACTCCCGTATCTCTACCTGTTGAGGGGAGAGGATGACTTCTTCGAAGAACCGGAAGGCTTCTTTTTTAATATGATCCGGCATCTTTTCGGAAATATATTTTTCCCTTTCCCCTTCGGGCAGTTTTTCCAGGGTTTCGGAAAACAACAGGAGACCCCCCACCCAGCCCTCCGTGGAGGAATGAATCCTGGCCACCTGGGAGGAACTCAGGGTGATCTTTCGCATCACTCGGAAAAAAGCCCTGGTTTCCTCCGGATTAAAGGCCAGGTCCCCATTGGTCAGGACCTGGGCCTGCTGTTTAATCTTCAGTTCTTGTAAACCAAAGGGCGGTTCTTCACGAGAGAGCATGATGAGACGAAGGTGAGGCGGGGCTTCATGCGCCAGGGTTTTAAGAAAAAGGAAGGAAGAGGCGTTCGTGGTTAGTCGGTCCAGGCCGTCTAAAACTAATTGAACCGGATCGTTGATCTGTTCAAACATGACCTGGACCCACTCCCGGTAACGCAGCGTCGGTTCAAGAACACTTTGGCTCATGGCCGGATAAAAGTCAAGTTATTTTAGGTTGTTTAGGTTGAGGTGGATCGAGACAAATACCTCCATCAGGAAAAACACTGCTGATTAAATCAGGGGATACTTTCATTTGACAAGGAGGTAACGCAAGTGATATCATGTAATCAATTGTGTTGTCATGGAGGTATTATGGTCAGAACTCAAATTCAATTAACCACCGAGCAGGCCCGGGAGCTTAAGAAATTAGCCCTTTCCCGCCAGGCTTCTATTTCCGAACTGGTCCGAAAGGCGGTGGACGATCTGATCAAATCAAAAAACAGGGACGACACCGAGGACATAAAAAAGAGGGCCCTGGAAATCATGGGGAAGTATCATTCCGGGAAAAAAGATATTTCCAAGAAGCATGATATCTATCTGAAGGAATTTGAGTCTGGTCGATTGTGTCGGCTTTGAAGTCATGCGCACCTGGGGATTAAAGCCGTCTTTACCTTTGATCCTCATTTTCGAGAACAAGGCTTTTCGATCAACCTCTGAGGGTTGGAGGGCAGATTACCTCCAACCCTCAGAGGTAGAAACGGAGAAGACGACTTCTTAATTCCCTTTATTTTTTCAGGGCCTGATAAACCAGACTCCGAATTAAGTTTCCATTGTCGACGCCGGATCGTTCCATGTCGTTCATCATAAAGACAACGAACATATCCTCTTTTGGGTCAACCAAAAAATACGACCCTCCACTACCCATCCAATAGTAGTCACCTACGGAACCGGTCATCGCGTTTGTTCCCGGCATCACCCGTACTCCAAAACCCAGCCCATACCCATTACCAGGAAACCAGTATCCAGGGATCGATCCCAAATGGTCGGAGGTCATATAGGCTACGGTTTTGGGACCGAGGATCCGAACACCATCCAGGGACCCGCCTTTCAGGAGCATCAGGGCAAACCGGGCGTAATCCATGGGTGTGGCCACCATCCCCTCTCCACCGGCAAGAAATTTCGGTGACTTGGAGACATCGAGCATGTCCTGGGGTTTTCCGGTTCGCGGATTTTTCGGAGGTTGGGCCAGCCGATCCTGGTTCTCAGGCTTTACCCAGAATCCGGAATCCTTCATGTCCAGGGGTTTGAATATCCTATCTTCAAGATACCGATCCAAGGGTTGGCCGGAAAGAACTTCGATAAGCCGTCCGAGCAGAGCATTGGATCGACTGTAATTCCATCTGGTACCAGGCTGAAAAAGCAAAGGAAGTTTAGCCAACTTAGTAGTGGCTTCGGCCAGCGTTTCATTTTCATCCCATATTTTAGCTTCCGCCCATTTCTGCTGGACCAGGTTTTTCCCGAACCAAGGCATTTCATAAACCATACCGGAGGTCTGCCGGAGCAGGTCATAAATAAACATTTCCCGATTGCAGGGAACAAGTTCCAGGGTTGCATTCCCGGTTTGTGGATCTTTTTTTTCCACACCTACCTTAAGGCCCTTGAGTTCGGGGAGAAACTTCGAGACGGAATCCGGTAGAATAAACTTCCCTTCCTCCCACAACATCATAATTCCGAAGGCGGTGATGGGTTTACTCATCGAGTAAATACGGAAGATGGTGTCTTTTTTCATGGGCATTTTGTTTTCCTTGTCCTGCATCCCGTAGGTTTTAAAATAGGCGATCTTCCCATTACGGCCGATCAGGATGGTCGCGCCGGGAATGATCCCTTTTTCAATATACGAGGCCAGGGTTTTATCAATAAAAGCCAACCGTTCGGAAGAAAAGCCAAGGTCTTCGGGCTTTTTGGCCATCTCCAGGGGCTTGCCCCAAACGGTCCCCGAAGAGAAAATGAAAGAGATTACTATGAAACAGAAAATAATTCGTCGATATGTTTTCATGGTTCCTCCTTTTTGGGTTAACTGGAATTTTCTTTTAATCAGTTGTCATAAGAAACCTTTCTTCCTCCTCAGACTAAGTTGAATACACTATTGATCTAACCATACCGTCCTGCGATGCGATAAATCTGTAATCCGGTTTTTGGATCTATCAGTCTTTTATTCAGGATCTGACTGGCCTGATCTGCCAAGACAAAGCCAAGCCAGGCATAATCCGCCAGAATCTTCTGGTCTGGGGTGTCCAGGGCGGCCGCTTCTCCTTCAAATAAAAAAACAATTTCGTCAGACCCAGACCAGTAGAATCGGGTTGAGGTGATACCCTCGCTCTTACGGCAAAGCCTGCACAACTCCAGGGCGATGTTCCCCATGGTCTCCCGTCTTCCACTGTCACGCCGTTCCCAGATAGAAAGTTGAATCGGCATAACCTTCCTCATTTTTGTGATTCAGAAAATCCAACCGTAAATATTAAATGCATTTATTCCCTGCCGGTCATACTCAAGGTAGCAGAATCAAGGTCACAAAAAGGCAACAAAGTTAAAATGGATCTTATTGAAATTAGGAATAAATTTTTTCAATGAGCCCGGATTTCTATTTTTTAATACTCCGGGCCTTCTTTTTTCTTAGAGATTTGAGAGACAGGCAGGTGTGCGGGGGGGGAATTATGAATTTTGGATTTTCATATAGATGGATTTGGTTAGTGCATCCGGTTCGGCATCGAGCCCCTGGCGGAGGGCCTTTTGGTAGGATTGGTAGATATGGATCGCCTCTTCGTGTTTACCCATACCGGCAAAGAGGGCCATTAGACGTCGATTGGCCTTTTCCAAGCAGGGATCTAATTCGACTGCTTTTTGGTAGAACGAGACCGCTTTGCGTGGGGCACCACGGTCTTCATGAATCCGGGCAGTTTTAAATAGAAGGCCAAGGTATTTTTGCCTCAGCTCCTCCCTTCTGGACCCGGCCCATTCGGCATATACATCATCGGGTAGGAAATCACCCCGATAGAGTTCAACTGCTTTTTGGTAGAAAGAGAGGGCCTCCTCTATCTGCTTTTTTTCCCTTTTTTCTCCTTCTTTAAGCAGGGCCAGAAACTGGTTCACATCGACTTCACAAATCTCTTTATCCAAAGACACAAGGTTATCCTTCATTTGAACGTAGGAACAGGCATATCTTTTATCCATGTCTGGCTCAAAGACATTGCGGAGCCGATGGAGAGCCATCTTAAAGTTCTTCTCCCCCTTGGCCGGTTGTCCTTCCGGCCAAAGACATTCCATAAGAACCTCCTTCCGGACCCCTTCTGCCCCTTGGGTTACGATAGCTTTGAGTAGGTTTTGGGTCTGGCTGCCGTGCCACTCCTCCTCTTTCAGGGGAGAGCCGGAGCGAAGGACCCTGAATCCCCCCAGGGTCTCGATCCTGAGACGGGGAAGGTCCGAACGATACAAGGCCAGCCTGATTGTTGATGCCTTTGATCGAATAGTTGGAACGGGATGTTTCGACAGTCTTTTTAGTTCAGCCTCAGCCTGAGGGAGTCGGCGGGTTGAAAGGATTTTTAGGGCGGAATCGCTGTCTTCCCGATCACCCAGTTCGATGGCCAATGCACATGTTTTCGCTACAATCCTTGGGCTTATATACGGGAAGTAAGTGGCTCCCTTTCCCTTAGCCATCTTGAGTCCGGAATGGAGGTGTTGGGCTGTTTTGCTTCGGTCTTTTTTTTGCCAGTAGGCAAGGGCCAGGGCAAAGTTGGCTTCAATAGCAGTGTTACCTGAAAAACTTGAAAAAAATTCAAGGGCCTCTTGCAGGTCCTTTAGCGTCGTTTCATCCTGTTCGAGCAGACTCTCCAGGGACCCTCTCACAACCTTTATACAATTAAGGTACCATGGTGAAAAACACCCTTCTGCGGAAAAAATTTTCTGGGCTTGCCTTAGGTATTCTTCCGCTCTTTTATAATCCCCTTCGATATTACAGTTTCTCCCCAGATTCACCAGGACATTCCCTGCCACAAAGGAATTCCCCTGGGCAACAGCCATTTGGAGTAGGTGTAGCCCGAGTTCCTCGGCCTCACGGTGCTGTCCCAGATTCATTTTCTGAAGGACGTGTTCCTTTAAGTTATGATTATATAAATAGCCGAGGCCGAGCCTTTCGCACTCTTTTTTGACAAATTTCAAAGCTGCTTCCGCCTGTCCCAGGTCCCCCTTGTGAAGAAAAAGAATACTTCGAAAAATCTGATAAACAATTTCCTGTTCAGGATAGGGATACTTTCTTTTCAATTTCTCAATTTCCCATAATTTTTCATCGGCCAGGGCAATTTCTCCCGACACCACCAGGGTCTGAAAACCACGGAGCAAGGCTTGGATTCCAATTACAGGATCCTTAGCTTCTTTGGCTATGAGAAAGGCGGTCTGGCTGGCCTGGTAAGCTTTCCGAAGGTTTCCCGTCCTGAAAGTGTGTCCACCACTGATAGCCGACCAGAGCTGGGTTCTTTCACGGTGATAGAGGTCAGGACTTGTGGTCTTAAGGAGATCTTCCCCTTTGGTGAGTAACAGGGACATTGGCACTAGGTCCTGTCCTCTTATCAGGGTATCCCCAATGAGGGCAGCCAGGGAGGCCAGGCAGCCCCTCACATCTCCTCCTTTTTCGAAAAGGGTGAAGGCCTGTTGAAGGACGGGAAGATTTTCTGCCGGAGTAGAATATCTACGGGTCATGGCAAGGTAATATTGAAGCCATGGATTTTCCCGAACTATTTCTTCCGGAAGGGCCTGAAGCCATTCCCGCAGATCAGACCGCCTCATGGACCATATCAGATCCGTCCCGACTTTTTTGATGGCTAAAACAGCCGATTCATAAGCCCCGGCCTGGAGAAAATACCGAATGGCCTCTTCCAAACGGCCCTTTTGCTGAAAAAGAAGGCCCGCTTTTTGATAAATTGCCTTCCGGGTTTCGGAGGAAAGCTTGGTATTTAATTTCAGCAGGAGAAAGTCTCTGAACAGTTGGTGGTATCTATATACCCAGCCTTTGCCCTCTTCATAATTCGACTGAACAAAGAGATTCTTTCGGGCCGCTTCCCGGAGGACCTCTTCCATATCTTTCGTCTCCAGGAGATCTCCTATGAACTGGGTTTCCATCTTGTCCAGGACCGATGATTTGATCAGGAACTCTTGGGTTTCAGGCGGTTGGGAGGAGAGAATGACCTCTTCGAAGAACCGGAAGGTCTCCAACCGAAAGCGGTCCGGCATCTTTTCGGAAATGTATTTTTCTCTTTCACCTTCGGGCAGCCTATTCAAGGCTTCGGAAAACAATAGAAGCCCCCCCACCCACCCTTCCGTAGATGAATGAATCCTGGCCACCTGTGAGGGATTCAAACTCACCTTTCGAGCCTCCCGGAAAAAGGCCCTGGTTTCCTCCAGGTTGAAGGCCAGATCCTCATTGGTCAGGACTTGGGCCTGTTGTTTTATCTTGAGCTCCTGCAAACCGAAGGGCGGTTCTTCCCTGGAGAGCATGATGAGACGAAGGTAAGGCTGGGACTCGTTGGCTAGAGTTTGAAGAAAGAGCAAAGAAGGGGCCTCCCTGGTCAATCGATCCAGGCCGTCCAGGACCAACAGAACCGAATCGTTAATCTGCTCAAACATGACCTGGACCCACTCCCGGTAGAGGCGGGTTGGTTCACGGGGACCCCGGCTGGAGGAGGGATAAGACCGAAGGAAAGAAAGATCCCGCTCAGGGAAAGTATGCTCAAAAGCATTTATTATCCAGTAGAAGAGATTGACCGGGTCCGAATCGCCCTGATCCAGGTTCAGCCAGGCAACTGGGACCTCCTGTTTTCCGGCATAGGTGGCTGCCAGGGTGGACTTGCCCTGGGCGGCCTGACCCAGGATGAAAAGCAGCCGCTTGTCCTGATTTTTGCTAATTTGCTCGATGAGACGGGGCCGATGCAGGACTCCCGGCACCCTCAGAGGGGTAACCTTGGTATGGTTGGTGATGGTTGGCATTTCCTTTTGATCCCATTGATCGAGAAATCCGAATCCTGAAAAGAAATGGGGTTTAATGATCTTCCATCAATACTCCTAATTTATGTTTGCTGAAGGGCAATTGATTTATTATGTCTATCTATAAATAATTATTGAGTTTTCTTGAAAAGTCAAGGAAGAATATATTTTCTGGATTTGTGAATGATTAATGAAGTTAACAATTATAATAATAATTTTGCATTTTTTCTGGTAACATAATATAATTATTAAAAGTTTGCCATCGGCACTTATTGAACATGTGATGACATCGCGAATCGACAACGAACGAAAGTTCCCAAACTGGGAAGATCTTCCCAATGAAGGACGCAAATATTGGTTTGACGTAGAGGGGCGTTTAGGTTGGCGAGCGCGTTATGTCAAGATAGTTGATTCAGAAGAAAAAACTCTCTTGTTTTATCAAGAAATCTACGATGAAAATGGGAAGCTGGTTGAAATGCACGAAAAGTTTCCCCTGGATAAAGGGCATCAGAAAATAAAGGAGACTGAACCATGATTGTTCGTCAAGATGTGCGTGATCAATTGGTAGCCTATCTCAACCATAAAACTACCCTGGCGCAATTAGTGGATTGGGCAGAGAAGGTAATGAATGAAGAAACCCTTGATCCCCAGGATGCCCCTTCTTTACGTAATCTGATTGCGCGCCTTGGTGTCGCCGATGTAAAAAATTTTGGCTTGCTATGGGAAGATTGCTATGAGTTTCTATCTAGTCTTGGGTACCGAGTTGAGGTGAGGGCCGCGTAGATAAAGACTTTTTAAAAGCTGATCATATAGGAATTTTCAGGCTTCGGGGTACCCCTTAGCAAATTATGAGAGCTTGTGCGAAAATAAGGTTTGGCAGGGTTTCCCCTTAAACTTCAAACCTTAAACCTTGGACCTAAAATTTTACTGTATTGCTCCACAATCTCCCCTCTCCTGAAACAATCCAACGAGTGATCGTTTACCAGCCCCGTAGCCTGCATATGCGCGTAACATATGGTGGGCCCTACAAATTTAAAACCTCTTCGCTTCAAATCTTTGCTCAAGGCATCCGACTCTTGGCTGGTGGCCGCGTAATCCGATAATTTTCGAATCTTATTGATTTTTGGTTTGCCTCCGACAAAACTCCAGATATATTTTGAGAAACTTCCATAGGCGGCCTGAACCTCAAGAAATTTTCGGGCGTTGTTTACCGTGGCTTCGATTTTCAGCCTGTTTCTGATGATCCCGGGGTCGATCAACAATTTTTCAATCCTCTTCTGATTGAATCGGGCCACCTTTTCCGGCTCGAAATTTTTAAAAGCCCGGCGGTAATGCTCTCGCCTTTTCAGAATCGTGTACCAGCTCAAGCCGGCCTGGGCGGATTCCAAAGATAAAAATTCAAAGATCAACCGGTCGTCATAAACCGGAACACCCCATTCCTGATCATGATATTCCACATATTCGACTTTACTCAAATCGACCCAGGGACATCGTCTGATATTCTTTTCCCTATTAACCATTGTTAAACCACCAGCCGGACAATATCACGACAGGTAACCAGGACGGAAAGAATTAAAAATAAGGCCAACCCTATTAGATTAATGGCCTGGTGCGTTCTGATCCCAAGCGGCTTTCTTCTTACGGTTTCAATAAAAAGCATAAACAGCTGGCCGCCATCCAGACCCGGAAGGGGAAAGAGGTTCATAATACCCAGGCTCATGCTCAAAATCCCGGTAAAGAAAAGCAGATTCAAAAGACCTTTACTCGCCGCCTTCCCGGCCATCAGCGCTATACCCACCGGCCCTGAGAGGCCCTCCATCCCGCCAGACCCCGAGAGGAGGTTCAAGAAAAAAGCAACAGTACCCGACAGTATCTCCCAAAGGGTTTTTACACTGGCCGATAAGGCATCCAGGAAAGGGAGGTCTTGGCCGAAGACAAACACTGGAATAAAAACCAGGAAGGCAAAAACCACATTAAATAAAGACCCGGCCGAGATTATTAAGGCCCGGTTAACAGGTGACGCGGCAAACAGATCTTTCGCCTCATCCTCCTCATCTTTGTTAAATCTTACAAAACCCCCAAGGGGAAGCAACCTTAAAGTGAAAGCGGTCTCCTGGTGCCGAAAAAGCGTGCAGAGCCGCGGGCTGAAAGGAAAACCGATAGAGAACTCATAAACTTTAACCCCGGATCTCCTGGCGAGGATAAAGTGGCCCAATTCATGAACCAGGACAACAGCGGTAAAAACAGAGATAAAGGCTACAAAAGAATTTATCATGTTTCTCCTTACTTTTAGGCGTTCATTCCAATTTGTCTTTTAAAAATTTTCCAATATCCTTAAATATCTCATTTTGAGATTTTTATTTTCTATCCCTTATTTCCTCATCAGGTTATGGGAAATCAGTTTCAAAATTCCAATCGTATTAAGCATATCTCATAACTTTTAGGATCTTGAAGAATGGCCTGTGGCTCAGGTATCCTTATAATATCGAAATAGGACAGGTGGCAAGTTGAAATTTGAATCTGACTCATCTAAGATTTAACGGTCCTTATGATTTTGTTTCCAAATTTATCTTCAACGATATATTGCCCATCGGTATTGATGTTGCCAAAGTTGTTTTTCAGGTAATTTAAATACCCAAATTCTCCGAATCGGCCACCACTCATGCTTTTTATTGAAATCATTAATCGTAAAAATAACTGGCCGATTTTTTCATGGTTTGCATTGCGTTCCCATTTTTTTTTATTATCGAAATAAAGTTTTTCTAATTCCTGAAAAAAATTATCGGAATGTCTTTCATCGGGAATTTGATTGTTAAAATGAAGCTGGTACATTTGTTTATAGGCTTCATATACGGTCTGATCGGTCAGGTTGATATTTCCCGATACATACTTTTTCCTAACGAAAATTTCAATTTCTCCGGCAACTAAGGCAACTCCGATATCATGAAAAATATCATCATGTTGTCCATGGGGAATATTTCCCATTAAGGAAGAAAATTCCTTTTCCTCTTCACGCTTTTTTTGAAAGGCAACCCCTTCAAGGTATCTACAATCGTCATTGCAGTCGATTTTTTTCAGCCTGTTCTCAGCGCAGCAAACCGGGCAAAGAAGGTTTTCCAAGGGGGAACAATATCTCTTCCCTTTTGTCGTTTTGCAGAACCAACATTTTGCCATGGTAAAATTCTCCTAAAGTCACCTTTGTTAAACTTGCTTATTTGCTCCTCCTCACTCCGGAGATACTCTATCCGAGGCACCCTGCTATTTTATTTTTTTCCGGGTCAATAAATTAATAAGCTGTCCCCGGAATTCCAGAGGTCAATTCTTTCATCTTGATATTTCTTATATATCCATATTTCGACTTTCAAACCACCAATCTGACTATATTATGATAGGTGACCTGAACTGAGAAAACCAAGTTATTTTTATGTCCAATTTGGTGAATGAGCAGGTTAAGCGCCTTCGCTATTAGATAAATATTTCTCTAAGGCATCGGTAATAATTGAATTCATATTCATCCCTTTAGATTTTGCATATAACATGGCTCTTCGATGCAAATCAGGACCTGTTCGAACATTAAAACTTCCTTTAAATGATATTTCCGGCTCTTTACTCTCCTCTTTACATAATTCCAGATAATCATCAACTGCCTCTTTAAATGCTGTACGCAGGCTTTTTATGTCTGTTCCCTCATAACTAACAAGGCTTCGGATAAATTCAATCTTTCCATGAAATACCTGGTCTTCATCGCTATAATGAACCGATCCATAGTATCCCTTGTAGACCATCATATCTCTCATATCATTCCCTCTTTTTTAAAATATTCTAAGATATCATTAATCACATATTCTTTAATAATATTGTCGGGGTGAGGTTTGTGCAGTGTTATAGTCGGGGCTACAGGGTGCACAAATCTCATCCTTGATCCTCCGGTTTTCCCGGTTTTTCTCTGGGTGTTTCCCAAAATTTTTAGCAAGCTTGTCAGCTCATCCCATGTAAAATCCTTTGGCCTTCGCTGCAACCTTTCCAACAATTTTTCTTTTCGACTCATTTGTCCCCTTTATTAACAGTATAACTAATCACTACCGGTATTGCAACTAAATATAGTTACAAAAATGAGAATCTGGAGTGGGGATTTTTTTAAATAAAATGCTTAACGCAATGGCAGCCAGATGCCTGCCTCAAGAATGATTTAAATTCGGAGGATAGCACACTAAAATTCGAGGGATATAATACCCAATAAAATTCTACCGCGACCCCCATGAACGGTAGAACCTATTTCATCGGGGTCGGCCAAGGGCAAGATGTCTCGGTAATCCTTGGAATCCAGTCAGCCTTAGGCTTCCGGGCTGTTTAAAGGTTAAGGTATGGTTATTTCTTGCCGAAAATCCTGCCCACAATCAGACCGGCGATGGTGAATTCCACTACCGACCCCAAAAACCAGGTCAAGGCCATATGATAGGGGATGGGCATGTAGGAATAGGATCCGTAGCCCATGGAGAGGCCCGCCCCGAGGCCGTAAATCAATCCAAAGAAGAAACCGGTTTTGACCCCCCGGTTGCCGACCAACAGGGCATAGAGGCAGACAAAGGCGATGGACACCAGAAAGACCACCACATACATGAGGCCCATTTTCATCTCGGCCATGGGCCGCCAGAGGTTGGGGGTCGCCTGATAACTGGCCCCCAGGATCAGCTGGTGGATCACATAATCCAGGATACTCCAAACCACAAAGACAATGATCACGGAATAGATAATCTTCTTGCCCATAATCCCTCCTTGGTATTGTTTAATGGTTTACTCCTGATATCTCATTTATCATTTATTGCCTCTCCCCGGCCAAGGGTCCGATAATTGGGGGTATCGGGCCATCTCGGCGCCTTTGGAGGCGGTAGTATCGATACCGGCCAGGCGGCAGACGAAGACTCTCACGTGTCACCCATGTTGCCGGAGAACTCTGATCCGTCGGAGTAGGAGGAAAGTTTATCGTTCATAGTCCCCCCGGTTGGATAAAGAATTTTATTGCTTGAGTATAACACAAGGGAAAGACAGGATCAAATCCGATCTTTAACGAGAAATGCAGAAGGGTTGCCGACGAAAAGGTGGGGGGGAGATTGACGGGTTACACGCATGGCCTGAGCCAGTTACCCCCCCCGGTAGCGATCTCGGATTTCTTTTAGCTGGGCCCTGATGGACTCAAATCCCTCCTTCTCAGAGAGCAGCTTTTCCCTATGCCGGCGGTTTCCTTCTCGGGTGCTGAGAAGTGAATACCAGTCCGCTTTCCTCCAATCTGGCCGACGACTTGCAGATGACGCATTCAAGCCCTTCGGCTCCTCAGGGGTGCAGGACGCAACTACCGATAACTTGACCGCTCCATTTGGCTTTCATCGCCTTCTTGTATTCAGGTAAGGGAAAAACATGTGAAATGTGGGGCTTGATTCGTCCTTCAGCCACCCAGCGCATGATCTGATTGAAACGTGGCGGGCGGATAGCCGGGTTATTGATCGTGGAAATAACCATCGGACATCCCAGAACGTCCAGCCCCTTCATCATGATCAAGTTGGTAGGCAGCTGATTGGCATTAGGTGCCCCACGCTGTCCCCGCCCTTTGGCCACAAAGGGGGTAGACGCCCAACCGACAATCAGAAAGCGGGCTCCGAAGGAAACACAGCGCAGACTCTCCATCGAAACTTCCCCGCCGACTCCGTCATAAACCACATCAACCCCGCGCCCGCCGGTTAGCCCTTTGACCTCATCGCGAAACCGGCGCACCCCGGATTCACCTTCTGCGTTTTTACAGTTAATGACCTGGTCAGCCCCCTGGGCTTTGACAACGGCCAGCTTTTCCCCGGAACGGCCGGTGGCAATAACGGTGGCTCCCACGATTTTGGCGATGTGGACGGCGGCCAGCCCGGTGGAGCCGGAAGCTCCGTTGATTAAGACCGTTTCCCCTTCCTTTAAACGACCACGGGTAATCAAACAATGGTAAGCGGTTTCATAACTGCTGAGCAGGCAGCAGGCCTGGTCAAATGAAAAACCTTCGGGAATCCGATATAGGGCCCTATCCGGCACCACCGCATAGGAGGCGAACCCACCCTGGTCCTGATAGGTCCCACCTGACCTGGGACCGGCCTGGAGCCCATCCACTAAAACGCGGTCCCCAACCGCAATCTTTTCGGCGGGAACAGCGCTACCGGTCTCTAACACAAGCCCGCTGTATTCCATTCCCGGCGTATAGGGTGGATGGGGCATGTGCTGGTATTGCCCGCTGGTCATCAGCAGGTCCACCCATCCCACCGATACGCTCTTGATCGAGATGATCACTTCATGGCCTTTGAGCGTCACGGGGTCAGGTGGGGCCATATCCTGGATGGACATATACTTTTCAATGGCCTCAACCGGGTTCTCGGCGAACTCCGCCACCACCACTTTTTTCCCGGGTTTCATTTCTGTGGCTGACATCGACACCTTTCATCTTTCATCATTATTCTAAAAAAGAGTTAGGGGGGCCATCATTCAAAAGCCTTCGGGCCAATTGGAGCCTTTGGATCTCCGATGTCCCTTCACCGATCCTGGAGGCTCTGGCTTTTCTGTATATCCCTTCAATGGGACATTCCTTCATATATCCCATGCCCCCATGGATTTGGAGGGCCTTATCCGCAGCCCTGCATAGCATCTCCGAGGAATGGAGTTTGACCATCCCCGACTCCCGGATCTGATATTGGGCAATAAGTTTACCAAACTGAACTCTTTGCTTGGCATAATCGAGGGCCAATTGCAGGCATTTGTCCGCCATCCCTATAAAAAAGGCTGCCAGACGCAAACGCCCTTCCCCCACCCGCTTCAGGGCCAGAAGCAAACCTTCGTCGACTTTTCCAAGAACATTTCCCGCGGGAACCCGACAGTCCTCAAAAATCAACTCACCCAACCGGTCCCCTCCACCCATGTTTTTATGAATCCCTCCCAGGGAAAAGCCGGGGGTACCCTTGTCCACCAGGAAGCAGGTAATTCCCCTATTAACCTTGTCGGTTACAGCGAATACAATAACAAAGTCTGCATAAGGGGCGTTGGAAATAAAGTGTTTTCTTCCGTTAAGAATAAAAACGTCGCCATCCTGAACAGCCCTTGTTTCAATGGACCTCGCATCCGAGCCGACATTGGGCTCGGTCAGGGCAAAACAGGAGAGTTTCTCGGCTCTAAGGGCGGGACACAGGTATTTCTCTTTTTGTTCTCCCTCACAGGCCAGAAGGATATGGGACATTGCACCAGCCTCTCCAAATATAGCATCAGCGAGCTCATACCCGGATCTCCTGATCTCTTCTCTTAACAAAGTCATCCCAAGGTTACTCCCTACACCCTGAGTTTAAACTGACTGCTCATGCCGAAGGTCAACATCCTGTTAAAGGAATCTCTCCGGGCAAAGTAAATCCGGTTAGTATCTCAGATTTTTACCCTTGGATCCCTTTTACGCTTTGATCCTGTTTGAACTGTTCTTGCAATAAACGTTTTAGGATTTTACCGGTATGGTTACGGGGAAAAGACTGAACCGTTTTTAGGAGTTTGGGAATCTTATAACCGGCGATTTTATCCCGGCAGTAGGACTTGACCTCATCCAGAGACAAGAGTTTCCCTTCTTTCAAAATTACGACAGCGGTCACTATTTCTCCCCAGCCATCGATATCCGGTAAACCGATCACGACCAGGTCTTCGATTGCTGGCCGGGATCTCAATACATCTTCCACCTCACGGGAGTATACATTTTCACCACCGGTTTTGATCAATTCCTTTTTTCGATCGACAAAATAGAGCCATCCTTCTTCATCCATTTTGCCGAGGTCCCCGGTATGGAGCCAGTCGCCGGTATACAGAGCGGCACTGGCGGTCTCGTTTTTCCAGTAACCGGGTATACAGGTTTTCGAGCGTATCATGATCTCCCCGATTCTTCCACCCGGCAGGGACCGGTTCTGTTCATCCCAGATTTGCAAGTCGATCCCCTCCATGGGTTTGCCGCATGAATCTGGGCGGGTAAAGTAATCCTGATCGGTGATTATAGTCACCGGCCCGGTGGTCTCTGTTTGGCCGTAGACCCCCATGTAACTACAACCAAATTTCGTGCAGAAGGCGCGCATACGCTGCGCATGAACCGGGCCGGCGCCGCCGGCCCCAATCACAAAGCGTAGAGAAGGAAAGGTCAACTTCTCCCGGTCGGCTATTTCGGTCAGAAGTGTATCATAAGGCGGCACCAGCATAGTGATGGAGACGTTTTTGCGGATCAAATAGTAAACCAGTGATTCCGGGTCGAATTTTGTAGCCACCAGGTTGGCACCACCTCCCTGCATAGTTGCCCGGGTGCGGATCAGGCCAGCCTGATGAAAGTAGGGCATAAAAGCTAGATAGACATCCTGGGGATTGGTTCTCAATACCTCGGCTGTCAGACGGTCGATCATGACAGATCCTTCATGGGTCTGTAAGCCGCCCTTGGGCTTTCCGGTCGTTCCACTGGTATAGATCAAAAGTACGGGGTCCTGAGGGGATAACCGGGGCTCGGCCACAACCTCTTGTCCCGCGGCCGCCAGTTCATCGGTTGCATAATCCGCCGCTTTTCGGTCACCGATAGCGATGGTGAACTTCAGGGATGGACAAGAGGCCGAGAGATCGGCGAGCAAGGTCTGATAGCTTCCATCTATAATCAGCGCTGAGGCTTCGGCGTTGTTGATGACCCAAGAAAGTTCGTTCAAGGTGTGACGAATATTGAGGACCAGCAGGATGACCCCGATTTTTGCACTGGCATAGTGCCAGGCAATGTAGTCAGTACAATTGCCCGACAGGATGGCGATACGATCCCCCTGGCCAATTCCCAGTCGCGATAGAGCCCCGGCCAGGTGCTCTATGCGCGCACACAACTGGTCAAACGTGGTCTCCCGATCTATAGAGTCAAAAGCGGTCCGACTTCCGTAGTGCCGCACCGTATCATAGAGAACATCCTGCAGCAGATCCATTTTTTATCTCCAGAAGGCCGGTTGCTGTCATCGTTAACCGGTTTTGTGACTAATCCGTTGTGGCCTTAAAAACGGAGTCGCAAACGGGGTTAGGTCTAACAAATTACCACGCGATTGAATTTGTCCACCCCAAAAGGACATATCAAATCTTCCGTTCCCTGCCCTCCCAATATTTTTCCCGCAATTCCTGTTTGAGGATTTTTCCAGTCAGCGTTCGCGGGATCTCCTTGACAAACTCCACTTTTTTAGCTTTTTTGTAATCAGCCAGATGGGCCTTCATGAAAGCGATAAGCTCTTCCTCGATAGCCGTGCAGCCCGTTTTCAAGACCACTAAAGCGCAGACCGCTTCTCCCCACACTTCATCGGGGATACCCACCACCGCGGCATCCATGACAGCGGGATGTTCCATCAAGACGCTTTCCAGTTCAAAGGGATAGATGTTAAAACCGCCGCTGATGATCATATCCTTTTTTCGATCCTTGAGGTAGATATAGCCGTCCGCGTCTACCGTGCAGAGATCTCCGGTATAGAATCGACCGTCAATTAGCGTGTGCCGGGTCTCTTCCGGCAGTTTCCAATAGCCGGTCATGACCATATCGCTACGGGTGGTTAACTCTCCAATTTCACCGGATTTAACCTCTTGTCCGACCTCGTTCAGCACCTTTACGTCCACTCCGGGAAACGGTTTTCCGCAGGAATAAAGTCTGTTGGACCCCTCCAGACCATCGGGGTTGATATGATCCTCGATATCGAGGAAAGTCAGTGCGCCGGCTTCAGAACAACCGTAATCCTGCATGAAAATTGGTCCGAAACGCTTGATCCCCCGCTTAACCAGCTCCGGGGTCATGGGGGAACCGCCATAGGTGATGCATTTCAGGCTTTTTAAATCAAACTGGTCCAGTTCGGGGGCGTTAAGGAGAAAGTTAAGAATTACCGGAACAATATGGCAGTCGGTAATTCTGTGAGTGTCGATTAAACGCATCATCTCGACTACATCAAAGCGCTCCATGATGACTGTCAAGGCACCAATCCACTGGTACATCAGATCAAAGGCGACACCGGCGAATGAATAGGAGGGCAACATCTGCAAGGCCCGGGTCCCCTCCTGAAAAAGCCCTTTTTCCCGGATTTCGGCATGACAGATGTCGATGATACTGGAGGCCGTGCTTTGCGTATGTACCGCTCCTTTCGGCAGACCTGTTGTCCCGCTGGTATACTGCAGCCAGAGAATGTGGTCCCTTGTCAACTGGACTTTTGGCTCCTCCGTTGAATACCGCTCGGGGAAGTCCCCCAGATATTGGTAGCCTTCCAGTCGTTGGTCCAGGCAAAAAAAATGATCTATGCCGGTCAGCTGTCGCCTGATCTCTTCAACCACCGGCTCAAAGGCGGCCGAGATTACCAACGCTTTAGCTTCGGAATTGTTGATGATATAAACCAGTTCTCTGGGCTTCAACCTGGTATTGACAGGAACCAAGCCCAAACCCGCCTTACCCGCCGTCCAAAACATCTCGCGGTAGTAATGGCAGTTTCCACAAAGCAGGGCGATCCTGTCCCCCGTTAACAGCCCCAGATCTGCCAATCCATTGGCCAAAGCGTTTGATTGCTGCCCGAGTTCGGCAAAAGTCACCTCACCCTGGCTGGCGCAGATGGTGCCAACCCGATCCCCGTACTTCTCCACCATGAGGTTGATTTTATCGCGATATATCATAGTTCTCTCCTTCCCGAATGATTTCAGTGGGCTGGAAAGTTATTTGACCGTTAACGCTGCTGCCCCGAAATATAATCCATGGGAAAAAAGGCCTTCGCATGTACATCTTCATCTCATGGCGATTGAGACCCTGTTGGTGTGGCCTTTGACCCGGTTCCGCGCAATTTTATGAAACGAAAACCAACTACCGCTACTGCCAGCCCAAACCCGATCAGATCGGTATATAATCCAGGCTTGATGAGCCCGAGGGCGGCAGCCAGAAGAATCAAACGTTCCGGTACGGATATCTTCCAGTCCCTAAGGATGTATCCCTGTAAGGAACAGGCTAGAAGATAAGTCCCTATGGTGGCCGATATGAACACCCCGAGCAGGACGGACATCGACCCTTTCATCATCAATTCCGGATTGTAAACCAGTAAAAAGGGAATCAGATATAAAACCAGACCAAGCCTGGACGCCGTCACTGCCGTCTTCAGCATGTTGGCCCCGGCTATGCTGGCAGCCACATAGGCGTCCGGAGCAACCGGTGGGGTGATATTGGAAAGGATACCGAAATAAAAGATGAACAGATGCGCCCCCAGGGGATCGACACCCATTTGCACCAGTGCCGGGGCGACCAGGACGGCCAACAGGATGTAGCAGATCATGGCCGGCAGTCCCATTCCAAGGATCAGTGAAGTGATCATGGTCAGGAACAGGAGTAGTAACAGGTGGCCGCCCGATACGTCGACCAGCATCGTTGAAAGATTGAATCCGAGGGCCGTGCGGTCAACAATCCCCTGTATCAGACTGGCGGCACAAATGACCCCAATAATGATCAAGGATCCGTAAGCCCCGCTTTTCAACCCGCTAAAAAGCATACGGAAGGTCATACGGGTGGACCGTCGGAGCCAACTGGACAGTGGAATTGAGAAAATCGTTATCACCGCTGCCCGGGGCGGGGAAACATCAGCAACCGCCAACAAGTAAATCAGGATGATGACTGGCAGGATCAAATGGCCTTCTTCTTTGATCGCCTTTCTAAAGCTGGGCAGCTGTTCCCGAGGTAATCCCAACAGTCCGAGTTTCAAGGCTTCGAAATCGACCATGGCGAACAGGGCCAGGTAGAACAAAATGGCGATCAGCAGGGCGGCTTTAGCGACATCCCAATAGGCTATTCCCAGGATTTCGATCATAATAAAGACCGACCCCCCCATGACCGGCGGCATCAGTTGCGCTCCGGAACTGGAAACGGCTTCCACTGCTCCCGCAAAAAATGGTTTATAACCGGTTCGTTTCATCAGGGGGATAGTGAAAGAACCGGTAGCGGCCACATTGGCAATGGAACTCCCGGTGAATATCCCGAACAGGGAACTGGCAACGATCGCCATTTTCGCCGGTCCTCCCCGGACCGTTCCCAGGAGGCTCATGGATATCTTGATAAACAGATCCCCAACACCGGACTCCCGGATCATGGCGGCCAGAATGATGAAAAGGGCGATATAGGTCGCCGAAACTCCGGTGATCATGCCATAAATACCGCCGGTGGTCAGAAAAAAGGAGCTGACCATTTTGGTCAGGCTCAGTCCCCGATGAGCAACAATATTGGGCATGTAGGGACCCCAAAAGGCGAACACCAGAAAGCCCGCTACTACCGCGAAGAAAAACCATCCGACGGTGCGACGTGCCAGTTCAACCGTAAAGATAATCGCCGTTGTCCCCAATAAAAGATCAACGAAAAGAATCGGCATGCCGACCCGATCGAAGTAAGTAGTAAAATTATGATAAACATAAATGCCGATACCTAATGAAACCAGCATCATCAAAAAATCAACGGCGAAGGCAAGACGATTTTTTCTTAAACGTGCATGAACAGGAACCAACAGCCAGACCAGCATCCAGCCGAGTGTCACATGGATAATCCGCTGTTGAAGAGCTGGCAAACGTCCCATCAGACCGGTATATAAATGAAAGCCGACAAAAAGCATGGCGATGAAAGCTGCCAGATGGTTGAAATACCTGGGCAGTTTTCGGAACCGGCTCTCAAAGGACTCATCCTCGGGGATCGCAGGAATTACGGGTGCCTCTTTTTCCATATTTTTGTTGTCTCCCTCAGGAAAGTGAATGAATCGGATTCGTCAAGACCAAAATGCCTCTTTGGTCTTGTTTGAGGCGGATCCTTTGAACCCCATGCCCCAAAAAAATTGGGGCATGGGGTATTCAGCGATCCGGGTCTGAATTCCGGGTCACTAAGGGACCTGGGCATGGGCCGTTAGTTTTTCCACAACCCCTTTTCCTTATAATATCTGATCGCTCCCGGATGAAAGTTACACCCAAGTTTCAGCAATGTCTCCATATAATTGAAGGCATCTTTGGTATTGTATTCCAAGCCGGCACGATGGATTTTCGCGATTTCCTTGTTGTACTCCAGAATGCCTTTGGTGATTTTATACACGGTCTCCTCGTCCAGGTCTTTTTTGACGATCAGGTAGGCCGGGATCCCGAAGGTGTTGACACTTTTATCAACACCAGGATACACCCCCGGAGGGATAACATATTTGACAAAGACAGGGGATAAAGCCCGGAGTTTGTCGACCACATCATCCGGAATGTTGATGATGTGGATGCCCTTGGTCGTTGCCAGGTCCATTGCCGCTGGAACAGGCAAACCGCTGCCCAACGCCGCCACTTCGATCACGCCGTCTTTGATGGCGTTGACCTGTTCACTTTGGCTGATATAGGCGACTTTTGCGTCTTCGAGTTTCAAACCATAAGCAGTGAAAAACGTTTTGACGATGCCGCCGATGGCGCTGCCCGGTTCCCCGGCTCCGATGCGAATACCTTTCGTCATGATTTTTGCCAGATCATCCCTGCCAAACCTGGAGTTTTTCAAAACGACAAAATGCGCGATACTGACATGGGCGGCCATCAGCAAACGAAAGTCGTTCGGGGAAACCTGTTTCTGTTTCAGGTTGCCCAAAAGGTCGGTGATATGGGTGATTCCCAGATCGAGTTCACCCCGCGCCACCCTCCTCAGGTTTTCCGTTCCGCCAGCGGTTGCCTCGGGGGCCATTTTCCAGCCGCGATTGTGATCATTGAGCACTTTGCTGATACCGTTGCCGATATGGTACCAGGTTCCTCCGGGATCGCCGCTTCCCAAGGAGATAAAATCCTTGGCAAAGAGTGAGGATGACAGGAAAACCATTAGAACCGTCAAACTAATGCAAAAAATTTCTTTCTTTTTCATGTGTTTCATCTCTTCCTCCCTTTATTGGATTAATCTACACGATGTAAAAAAAAATATGGCCCATATTCATTCTGTTTTCTCCAGCATGGCCGGAAGCTCCCAGGGGGTTCGAACCACCCTGGCTCCAGCTTGCGTCAGAACCCGCATTTTAGCTTCTGCGGTCTCCCGATCTTCACGTATCCGAGCCCCGGAATGCCCCATGGTTTTACCGGGAGGCGCCTGCCAGCCAACTATGTAGCAGAAAACCGGTTTTGACATGACGCGGATCTGCTCGGCCGCCGGACCTTCCATGAAACCTCCGATTTCAGTCAGCATGACCACCTGCTCGGTTTGCGGGTCATTTTCGAATTGCCGGAGATAATCGGCTTGGGAGCGGCCGCTGATCAGATCGCCGCCGATGGAGATCGCCGTGCTGAATCCAAAACCCGCTTGGTTGAGAATGGACATTACCAGCAGCGACAGGGTTCCGCTCCGCGACATCAGGCCCAGTTTGCCGGGTTTACAGATAGCGGGGTCCATGGATCCCAGCAGGGATTCCCCGGGAGTAATGGCTCCCAGCGAATTGGGGCCGATGACCCATAAACCGTTTTCCTCTGCCAGACGACGGATCTTCAGGCCGTTATGCACCGGAACCCCTTCCGTGCCGATAAAGACGGTCTTGATGCCGTTATCCAAAATCTCGTAGAAAGTTTCCAGTACCAAGGCGGCAGGCACATAGACAATCGCCGTGTCGGCGGCGCTCACCGCCAGCGCTTCAGCGACGCTGTCAAACAACGGAATCTCCAGCAGGGATTCACCCCCGCGTCCGGGGGCCACCCCTGCCGCGATCAGGGTTCCGTATTGTTTCATCATGGCTGCCTGCAAAGAGGCATAACGACCGGTCAGCCCATGGATGATCACGCTTGTTTGTCTGTTGACAAGAATTGACATCTTGATGCCCCGATTTATGAGCTGGATATTATTTCCGGGTCAGTTCGGACCGCCCTTTTCCCTTCCCGGCCACTCAACCGGACAGCCTTCTCTATCGCGAGAGACAGATCGGATTCGACCTGAACCCCGCATTTTCGTAGTGAAGAATGTGCTTCGGTCAGTGAATAATTAAGTAAGGCGCCTCCTCCAGCCTGGAGGAAACCGACGATAGGTTGTCTGGGAGGTCTAGTGGTTATTGTTTGGACAAAGGTTTCCACGACCGGTTGCAAGGGGGTTGCGCTCAGATGCATGACCATCAGAATGACCTTGATAGACGGGTCGGTCCCGGCCTTGTCCAAAACCAGATTCGCCAGGTTGCGAATCGTTTCGATGCTCGCGCCTCCCATCGTATCGATGAAGTTGGCCGGACGTCCGCCGAAATGATGCACCATGTCCACCAGCCCCATGGTGGCACCGGCACCGGCACTGAGGATGGCGATATCGCCCCCCAGTTCCACATAAGTTATGCCTTGCGCCCGCGCCTTGGCTTCCAAGGGTTCCCCGGAAGCTGTCCCTTTCATCTGAATGTCCGGATGGCGGAATAGCCCGTCATCATCCAATTCCAGCCAACAACCGGCAATACTGATTTTTCCATCCGACCCCAGGGAGATCGGATCGATGGTCATTCTTAGACAGTCCTTGGCGAAAAAAAGGGTATCCAACTGAACGATTAGATCGCTAACCTGCCTCAGCCCGACAGCCGGCACGGCCGCCTTTTTAGCCATCGCCAATGCCTGGTAGCGTCTCAAGGGTTGAAGCGGATCCCGCACAAATTCGACTTGCCTGGATAAAGACTGTACCCCGGACTCCGCGATGGAAAAAGACGAAGGCCCGATGGTCATTATCGACAATCCCCGAGCGTTATCGACAAAGAAATCAATGCTGAATACCCAGCCGTCCGCGATGCAGTTTTCCAGGATTCTCTGACACGTCCTGGATGCCGGTGTGGTTCCGCCGGTCATACGTTCCAACTTCCGTCGCAAATCCCCGGCATCTCCCGCGTAAGACAGAAACCCATGTCGGCCGCTTTCCAGCGCTGCCGCTCCGGTTGTTTTAATCATTACCGGAAAGGCGATGGTCTCTGCCCGATCTTCCGGTAATTCTACGGAATCGAACAGCACCGGCTTTGCCGCTCTGAGGCCGACCCCGGCCAGGAAGGTCAAGGCTTCACTTTCCGAAAGTATCATGCCCCCGAACCTATCTTGAGTTGTTTTTCCTGCCCCAAGGCCGATACCAAAAAGGGCGACAAAAGGAAAAAAGCAAGAATAAAAATCTTTTTCATTTCTTGGACCCTCATTATTCTGTTTATTTTTTATCCGAAAAAACTCTTCCGGAAGTAATCACCAGGATCCAGCAATGGCCTGAATATTACGGAAAGAGAAAAGGCTTCCAGGTCACCTCTTGGCTTTATTTGGTTTGTACTTTAAAAACGGTTGGTTTAAGGCATACTGTTTAAAACCTCTGGAAATATTGGCGACAACTCTTTGTCTAACCTTCTGGGCATCACCGGACCTGAGAGCCTCTATTATTCCCCGATGCTCTAAATTGTAATAGTCAACATTTTCAATATCGATCCAGGCGGTATTCTGGGCACGAAAGATCAGAGTTTGATCGAACAGTTGGTTAATAATCCGGCAGACCGGTTTCCAGCCTGAAGCTTCGTATAAGGTCAGGTGAAACTCTCTATTCAGCAGAGTAAAATCAAAAGGGGCCGTTATGGGAGTGGCCTCTATCTGGGCGGCTAAGGCCTCCATCCGGGCGGCTGTTTCTTCCAGTTGGCCGATCACATCCGGTGTTATTCTTTGAGTAGCTTGAAAGGCGGCCTCACCCTCGAGGGCATAGCGGGCCTGATATAAGGCCTTTATCTCGTCAGGCTCTGGGGGATCAGCCACCACAACCCCTTTGTTGGGTAAAGAAACCACCAAACCGGAACCAGTCAGCTCCCGTAATGCTTCGCGGATGGCTACCCGTCCTAAACCCAATTCGGCTTCCATTTTTTCCGGTATGAGCCGTGTGCCTGATTTATACTGACCCGTAAGAACCCTCTCTCTGATCAAGTGGGCAGCTATTTCGGTCATGGTCTGATATAGGGGACCTGTTTTTTGAATGGTTGCCGAAATAGTCATAGGGTTTTTTAATTTTTATATTTTGTATTTTATATAATATATAATATAAAATGATGTCAAGAATTTTTTTCTTTTTTTAAAAAAATGATAACCATAATAATTTATTATAGATCCCACCAAGGCGGGATTGAGTTTCCTGGATTCCCGCTTCCGATCGAGCGGCCCGACCGACCGGAATGACGAATTCGGGCTTCCGGCGACTTTTTACGAGTCCATCAATCTTTGTTATTGATAAGGATGTCTTATATTCTCTCCTTATTAACTTAAACGGAAAAATGAAGAATATTAAAGAGCAGGAAAATGGGGGCTGACTATGGCCAATGAAGAAAGGTTTTTCCGCGAGGCAAATTCTAAATTCAGAGGGATTTAATTGATTTAATTCCAGGATTAAAGCTTGGAGCCGCGGTTAAGTGATAACCAGTGTTCCCTTTCAACGGCTCCAAGCCTTTTCTGGCGAAAACAGGGATTATCCTTAATCACTCCATTTCCCGTATTTTTCTCTCAAGATCCGGTGCAGGATCTTACCGGTTCCGGTCCGCGGCATCTCGGCGTCAGTGATAAAATCGATAGTCTTGGGTTTTTTGAATGCGGCTATTTTCCCCTGGCAATAATCAATGATTTCTTTGGCCAGGGCCGAAGTTCCCTTAAACCCTTCATGGAGAATCACGATGGCCTTGATGGCCTCCCCCCATTTTTTATCCGGTACGCCGATAACGGCCACATCTTTCACCGCCGGATGGCTGCCGACTATATTTTCCACCTCCGAAGGATAGACATTCTCTCCGCCGGTGATGATCATATTGGCCTTGCGGTCCACCAGAACATAATAACCATCCTCATCCCGGCGGACCATATCCCCGGCCGAAGACCAGCCGTTGTCAAAGGCCTCTTTGGTTTTTTCCGGTTCTTTCCAGTATTCGGTGAAGAGCATGGGGGTCCGGTAGAAAAGCTCCCCCACCTCGCCGTCGGGAACCGGCTGACGCTTTTCATCCAGGATACGGATCCGGTCGGTCCCAAAGATTTCACGACCGATGGAACCTAATTTTTTAAACTGATCCTCGGGCCGAAGCAGGGTCACCAGTCCGCCCTCAGTGGACCCGTAGGCCTCCCACAGTTCGGCGTTCTTGAAATAATCCATGATGGCCATTTTAAGGTCCTTGCGGGCCGGGGCCGAAGAAATCAAAAGCTGCCGGATGGAAGAGACATCGAGATTATTCTTGATCTCATCCGGCAGGGCCAGGATCATAATGTAGTGGGTGGGGACGAGTGAAGTAAAAGTTATTTTGTATTCGGCGATAGTCTTGAGGAGGTCTTCCGGATCGAAGGAGACCATGTTGTAAACAAAGACCGGGGCAGTAATCAGGGTATAAGGAAAAGAATAAAAAATGGAATTCACATGACACATGGGCATGACCAGCATCACCTTGTCGGTGTTGCGGACCCCCATATTGATATTATTCAAGTAATAATCGGCAATATAGCTTTCATGGGAACGGACCACGCCTTTGGGACGGCCGGTTGTCCCGGATCCGTTAATGAGATCCACAAAAGGGGCCTCGACGATCATCCCTTTGCACTCCGAGTGATTGACGATAAACTCGATATCCGGCCCGGCCAGCCGGAACATCAGGGGAACCACGATCTGACCCCCTTTGGCTGCCCCGGCATAGATATCCATCCATTCCCCCCGATTGTAGGCTAACACGGCAAAACGGTCTTTTTGCCCGACCCCTATTCTATGAAGGCCGTTGGTTAAACGGCAGGACCGGTCATTCCATTGCTTAAAAGTGAACTCCTTGGACTTGTCCTGCCACCCGAGTTTATCCGGGTAATTGGTGGCATTCATCTTAAGGGCTGTTCCCATATGCATCCAGTTGCTTTTGGCCATATTGATGTTCTCCTTTTTGAATTTTGACAAGTTGGTAAAAAGTCCCCGGAAGCCCGATTCTGTCATTCCGTTCGGTCGGCTTTGCCGACCTTAAAAAGAGACTTCCGGAGGAAGTCGAGAGAAAGCCGGAATCCAGGATCTTCAATCGCTTAGAAAACTACCTGGACCCCGGCTTTCGCCGGGGTGACGGCTTTTTACGAGTTTAATCAATTTTTTGTCGTTTAATATTTTTTCTGGAAAACAGGAAGTTTAAATCTCTGAACTTTGAACTCCGAACTCCAAACTTTCTTATCACTCGAGGGCCGAGGCAATGACCTCGGTGATGTCTTTGACTTTGATTTTTCCCTTTTTCTCTTTCCGCAACCGGGCCGCCCCCTGGGTCAGATTACTCTTACAGGAGGGGCAGGCGGAGACGATCACTTCGGCCCCCACTTCCAGGGCCTGGAGGACCCGGTCGTAGGCAATGTCCTGGCTGAGTGGATTATCAAAACCTTTGACCCCTCCTCCGCTCCCGCAGCACTTGGCCAGAAGGCGATTCATTTTAAATTCATTCAACTGCAGTCCCGGAATTTGTTTTAACAGATCCCGGGGTTCTTCAAAGATCTGCATATGACGCCCCAGATCGCAGGGATCATGGTAGACCGCCACCATCTTTCCCTTTTCCTTTAAGGGGATCTTTCCCTGTCTCATCAGTTCATTGAGATAAGTGACCACATGATGGACCTTGATCTCTCTATTCCCTCCATACTCCGGATATAATTTGGAAAGGGTTCGAAAACACCCCGGGCAGCTGGTCACGATTTCCTTGACCTCCAGATCTGAAAATTTCCGGGTGTTGGCCGTTACACAGGCTTGAAAGTCTTTTTCGGCCCCGATCAGATAGCTCAGGTACCCGCAGCAGTCCTCCTCCTGTCCCAGGGTCGTATAGCTGACCCCCGCCTGGTCCAAGATGGCCATCAGGTTCGGAATCATATTGATATCCTGATAAGAGGCCACACACCCGGCAAAGAGCAGGACCTCGGCCCCCTTCCCTCCCGTTTTAAAGCCGGCAGGAAAAACGTCGGTTCGCTTCTCCCTGGGTTCACCGAAAGGATTGCCGTATTGGGCGATACTTTTCGAGCTGCTTTGAAAGACCGGTGGCAGGAAGCCGCTGTCCGCCAATCTCTTCCGGGCTCCCTGCACCACATCAGCAACCTCCACCCGGGAAGGGCAGGTATATTTACAATTCAGACAGGTCGTACACTGGTACAGCCGTTCGGCTATCTCTTCAGAAGGCGCCAGACGGCCGCTCATCAGGTTGAAGGCCAGAAGCACCCGGCCCCGGGCATTCATGGTTTCCAGGCCGGTTTGGGAATAGGTGGGACATCCGGCCCGGCAGAATCCGCATAAGATACAGGCCATGATTTCATGGTCGATCTTTTCCCCGAAGCTTTTAATGTCTCCCGGTTTTTCTATCAGCGTGGCATAAGCCGATTTTTCATAAATATCCCTGATACTGTCTTCAAACCCCAGCTTTCCCGGATTCAGAATATTTTGGGGATCCAAAGCCTTTTTTATAGTTTTCATGATCTCCAGGCCCGGCCCCAGTTCTTCCTTGATAAAGGGAGATTTGGCCATGCCCAGACCATGTTCCGCTGTCAGGGTCCCCTTATATTTCAGGGTGAGGGCCAGAAAATCCTGACTGATCTTGCGCAGGGTTTCCCACTCCTTTGATTTCCGCACATCCATAATGAGCACGGCGTGGAGGTTTCCGTCACCGATATGACCGAAGGTAGCGATAGGAGAGTCATGTTCCCGGCCGATTTTTTGAATTTCATGGATGATGGATTTGATTTGGCTGATAGGTACTCCAAAATCCTCGACGATGGGAATCTGCCGGTAACCCGGTTTGACCCGGGAAAGGGAGGGAACCAGCCCCTGTCTGGCCGACCACATGACCAGGCGTTTGGCCGGATCGTCGGACCATTCGTTCCCCAGTCCTCCAAATTCCCGGCAAATGGCATCAATTTGAGCCATTTGATCGGCAACCGCCTGACGGTGTCCGTCGATCTCCACAAAAAGGAGGCATTTGACCTGGGGAGGGATTTCCAGGTTCATGGCCTGTTTGACGACCCCTATGGAAACCTCGTCCAGGATCTCACAGGCGGACAAGGGGATACCGGAAGTTAATATCCTGACCACGGCCTCCCCGGCCTGATCGACGGAAGGAAAGAGCAGTTTGGCAAAAGCCAGGTAGGCCGGTTTAGGAAGGATCTTCAAAGTGGCGGCGGTGATAATTCCCAGGGTTCCTTCGGAAGTTGAGAAAAGACGGGTCAGATCATACCCGGCTGAACTTTTAGGAGCCAAAGTCCCGGTTCGGATCACCTGGCCGTCGGCCAGGACCACCTCCAGACCCTTGACATAATCCCTGGTGGTCCCGTATTTGACCGCCCGAACTCCACTGGCATTACAGGCGATCATACCGCCGATGGTACAGGCCGGGGCGCTGCCCGGATCGGGGGGGAAAAAATGGGTCGGTTCCAGCCGGGCGTTCAAGGCGTTGCAGATAATGCCCGGTTCGACAATTACATAACCGTCATTTTTATTGAGTTCGAGGACTCGATTCATTCGGGAAAGATCCAGCAGGATGCCTCCCTTGGCCGGTAATACGGCACCGGTCACACTGGTTCCGGCCCCGCGGGCCACAACCGGGATGCTTTGGGCGGCGGCAATTTTCACGATACGGCTGACCTGATCGGAGGTTTGAGCAAAAACGATCACATCCGGAACACCTTCATGAACCGACATGTCCCGGGAAAAACCGATGCGGTCGATCAGGCCGGTATGGACATTTTCCTCGCCGACGACGGTTTTTAATTCTTCAATATACCCCATGGAAAAACTCCTTCCAAAATAAATGGTTCAAGGTCCAAGGTTTAAGGTTTAAGGTTTAAGGTTTAATAAAAAGCTAAAACATTTTTGTTTTTTTACCGTGAACCTTTAGCCTTATACCGTATACCTGCTTTTATTTATTCATCAATTCTTTCACCCGGAGGATCTCCGATTCAATAAAGGGCTTCAGATCAGCGGCTGCCGTCAGGTTTTGTTTTTCCGCTTCCAGGTTATCGGGAGTGATCTTACAAATCCAGCCCTGGCCATAGGGAGAAGCATTAATGAGTTCCGGTTCGTCCTCCAGGCTCTCATTGATCGCGCTCACTTCACCTGAAAATACGGCGTAGATCCGGCCCACCCATTTTCCGGATTCAATGGACCCGAATGGTTTGCCCTGCTGGACCTTGCGCCCTTCTTCCGGCAGTTCCACATATCCGATATCACCGGCCAGCTTTTGGGCGAAGTCGGTAGTCCCCATCACCACGCTGCCGTCTTCGATCCGCGCCCAGAAATGATTTTTATCATACCATAAATCATCGGGGAAAAAGTACCCTTCTATTTCCATAATCAATCCCTCCTTTCAAACTGGTTTTGTACGAAAATAGAGTTTAAAGTCAAACGAGCTTTGTTTTCATCCATGGTGGTGTCACGTCCCTGGCGGGGCGTGACGGTTTAATAATTCCTTATCCTTGATCCGGTTCAGCTTAAACCCTAATGCATCCGGGGAGGCCCCCAAGGCCAATCCCAATAATTGAGGATAGTAGAGGACCGGCACTTTAATTTTTTTCCCCAGTCTCTTTTCAATTTTTTTTTGTTGATTTTCAAACATGACGTTGCAGAAAGGGCAGATCAGGACCAGGCCGTTTCCTCCCAGCCGGTCCACTTCGGAGAGTTTGTTACCGGCCAGGGTATTGGCCAGATCTTCCTTGATCCCCAAAACACTGCCCCCGCAGCAATCCAGCAGGGTTTCATATTGGAGGGCATTAGCCCCGGTGACTTCAATCAACTCGGTCAATGATTTAGGATTCTCCACCGGGTCTATCCCGCCGGCGGTTCGGGCCGGCTTGATATAGTGACAACCATAGTGCGGGGCGAAAGTAAAGCCGTAAAGCGGGCGGGTGATTTTTTCCCGAATTTTCTTAAGACCAATTTCCTCATAGAGGATACGGATAAAATGTTTGACCCGGGTCGTTCCCTTATATTCCAACCCCACCATCTTCAATCGATCATTGACCGGATTAAGCAAATCGCTGCGCTGTAGAAGCAGATGGTTGGCCTCGCTTAAGAAAGCGCCACAGGCGCTGCATAAGGTACAAACCGGGAGACCGGCCTGTTCAGCCAGGGCCAGGTTGCGGGCGGCAACGACCAGGGAATCAAAATTATTGATGGATTTCAATGGAAAACCGCAGCATTGAAAATCATCGAGATCAACCAGCTCCAACCCCAATTGACGGGCCACCCAACGGGCGGAAAGCTCGTAATTCAGATTGCGGACCGGGACCGTACAGCCTAAAAAGAAAGCATATTTCATGGTGTTTTTTCTTATCTTTTTGTAGCACAGCCGCCCCCGGCTGTGTCCCTTTCCCCTTCTATCCGTTCCCGCCAGAGCCAGGGATAATCATCAACTTGTTTAACTAGCCCCTGACGCACTGGATTTTGGCAAATATATTCGACTTTTTCGATTATTGTTTCTTCTGAGCGAAGTATGTGATCAAAAGATTCATCCTGCCAGACATGACCTTTTCGCTTAAGAAGCTTGTTAATGCTGTGGGCCGATGACCCTTTAATACCATTCGTAATTTCAGATAGGCTAAATGGACACCCGGATTTATCTTTCAAGGGTGTAAAAACCATAGGTACATGATCCGGCATAACCACAACACCATGGACCTGTAATTTGGTTTGATGATCGTAGAGACAATGCCTTATGATGACTTCTCTCACTGATTCGGGGAGGGACCATCGCCTGTATGTTGCAAAAGTGACAAAGTAGGTTTTTTCTTCAACTTGCAAGTGAGGCAAGTTACGTCGGGAAAACCCCTTGTTTGGTTTTGCCAAAGTCATAGAGGACACAGCCGGGGGCGGCTGTGCTACATCTTTAAGCCTTCGATTAACGATTGGTGTCATAATAAAATTTATCTTTTTTTAGACTCTATTTAAGTATCTTTTGAATATCTTTGAAATCCCCTTTTATCTCCGGCAATCCCATTTCCTTCCGTTTTTCATTTTCAAAATCGCCCACCTCATACATCCGCCCTTGTTGATCAAGCAGGTTCCGAGCGGCCCCCATGCCCGGAGGCGCCAGTCCCTTTCGGACAGCCAGATTGCGTAAGGCAAAAACAACTTCGGTAAAATCGACCTCCTGGGGGCAGCTTTCCTGACAGGTATAACAGGTCGAACAGTGCCAGAGAAGTTCTTCTTTGAGCAGTTCTTCCTCCATACCTAACAGGATCATGCGGATAATCCTTCTCGGATTATATTCCGGTTCGATTTTTTCAATCGGACAGCGGGCCGAGCAAACCCCGCAGGAAAAACATTTCTTGATCTGTTCGCCGCCTAACTCCCCGGCCACCCGCTGTTTGAAATCGGGATCTAATTTTCTGAGATCAATGGGGTCCATTTTCAAAAACCAATTATTGTTCTTTGTAGGGGCGGGTTTCAAACCCGCCCGGTTCTAATTCTGTTTCCATTCAGGGCCGGTTTGAAACCCGCCCCTACAATGACACCAGTCACTTCGAGCATCTTTAAGTAACCGCCAATTGTTCAAGAAAATTATCAATAATTTCCTTCAAATACCATTCCATATTGCTCGAAATATTTTCAAAACGGATCCTTTCCGGATGGACTCCGGCTTCTTCCAGATATTTTCTGGTTTCCAGGATACGATCCCGGGCATAGAGGTTTCCATAGACCGACCGGCAGTTTTCTTCCGGACAGGCCAGGACCATGACCCCGTCCACCCCCAGAGAGAAGGCTTTTAATAGATGAGCGGGATCCAGTTTCCCGGCACAGGGCAAGGCCATAAATTCCACATCACTTTGAACTTTGAACTTTGAACTTTGAACCGCTTCCCAAGCCGCCCCGGCCGAACGTTGGCATCCAAAAATGATGATTCGGGGTTGATCGGATTCAACCTGATCCCATTTTCCCAGGGTAATCTCAAGTTTTGTCCGGACCGCCCCATCAGAAAAACCGTTAATCTGGATAGCGCCCATTGGGCACTCAGCGGCGCAGATCCCGCAGCGCCGGCAGGCCAGGGGATGAATAAAAACCCGGTGCGTCCAACCGATGGCCTGGTGGGGACAAAACCTCAGGCAGGTCAGACAAAGGGTGCAAAGCCCTTTATCCACGGTTACCTCCTGATTCATCGGTTCGGAAGTCCGGTCTTCGAAAAAATGGCGGACCGAAAGGGCGACAGCCCCGGCCTCATCCAGACAGGCCTGGGGAAGCATCGGGCCTTTGCCCGGACCGGCGATAAATATTCCTTCCCTCAGGGAAATCTGGGGCAGGAAATGAACGTTGGCCGGTTGCAGAAAGCCGTTTTTATCCATCCCTATTCCGGCGGCTAAAGCCCCTTCCCGGACTTCCGCAGGCAATGAATGCCTGGAATCCACCACCAGAAGATCGGGGGTCAATTCAAAAGGCAGCTTCAAAATGCTATCCTCAAATTGAAGCATCAACCTGTCCTCTTTTCTTAACCAGACCGGCCCCTCTTGATCAAACTTGAAGAACAAAATCCCCTCATCCCGACAGGCTTGATAGAGCCGTTCCAACCCGTCTCCGGCCACTTTAATCTGTTGACAAAAAATGGAGACCTGCGATTGGTATCGCCTGCGAATCTCCAGGGCGGCGGCTAAGGTCCCGGCCATATCAAAAACAGTTCCCTCGTTATTCAGGCCGACCCCAAAGGCGACAAAGGAGGTTGGTTTGAGGGTCGCCAAAATTTCCTCTTCCCTGGCCGAAGGGAATCGAGGCGGAGGGGGATGGGAAAGACTGTCTTTTTGAATTTCATTGGAATCCGGGATTAGTTCGAAAATAGAGTCCCTCTCCCAACGAGCTCGATTTTCATGTCTGGTGGTGCCAGCCCCAAAAGGCGGGGCATGGCGGTTTAATACTTTGTGAATTTCTTCTAAAGTAATAACCGGTGAGAAAGGGGCTGACGGATAAGCGGGAAAATTTCCTTCAGAAACCAGCTCCGGGGCAAAGATGATCGCCCCGAAGTTCTCCGTCCACTTTTTTTCCAAAATCCCCTCATCCCCCTTTTGATCCAAGGAAGGGATAGATTGTCCAAAGGACACCCGGAAGTCTCCGGCAAAACCCTCAAGGCCAAGCAACTGAATCCCGTCATCCGGACGAATTAACTTTACCTCATAGCCTGAGACCTTAAGCCGGGAAGCCGTTTCCTCTGCGGTAAGACCTCCGCCCCAAACAAGCACCCGGGGTATTTTTCTGGATTCTTCCTGAGGGGCAATCATAGGGACCCGGCCTTCAAATAAGCTGCCATTTCTTCCGCTGTTCTGCAGGCTTCGGTAATACTCCGGGCAATATCTTTCGGTCCACGAACAGTACCGGCCAGAAAGATCCCTTTAGAGGAAAGATTTTCCTTCCCCGGGTCTAAAAACCCGTCTTCATTCAAAGGTACACCCAATTTTTCCATGAAAAATTCAAGACCCGTTCCGGGCCTGATTCCGATGGAAAGTACGGCCAGATCAAAAGCCTCTTTCCGGCTGGAAGTTCCACTGTCGTCCTGGAAGGTCACCAGGACCTGATCATTTTCCCCTTTTTGTATCTCCCCGGGAATGGTCCGGATGAAACGGATTCGTTTTTCGGCCTGTTCAAGAAAAAGAGGGAAATCCTTACCGAAGGTCTGGAGGTCCATATAAAAAAAAGTGATTTCGGTCTGAGGCCTTTTATGCTGGATGAGGTTGGCCATCCGCAGGGCATAGGCGCAGCAAACCTGGGAGCAATAGGGGTGATTTAAATGAAGATCCCTGCTGCCGACACATTGGATAAAGGCCATAGAGGCGGGAGGGGCATGATCGGACGGTCGGAGAGCCGCCCCGGTTTCCCGAAGCTGTTTTTCCAGGTCCAAGCCGGTTATTACATTAGGAAATAGTCCATATCGATACTGGGGTTTGTCTTCAGCCCTGAAGGGGGTAAAACCGGTTGCCAGAAGAAGGGCCTCGGCCCTCCCCTCGCCACCCCCTCCAGGGCGGCTAAAGGTATAGAGAAATTTCTTGTCGTCCATGGTCAGGTCGGTCACTTCGGTCTGCAAATGGACCTCGATGTTGTCCGCTTTACCCAAAGCTTGCAAAGAATCATTTAACAGGCAGACTCCGCATTGCTGGCAGACATCGGTAGCCTTACAGCAAAAATGGCGAACCATGCCTCCCAGGCTGGCTGATTTTTCTATCAGGGTCACCGCAATATTCAAACGGCTCAGGGCCAGGGCAGCCGTGATGCCGGCCATGCCCCCGCCGAGGATCAGTACCTTTGAGTTATTCCGGTTCATTATGTTGGTTAATCGTTTTAGCCTATAATATAGTTAGAGATGAATTGTACTCCGAACTATTTCCTCCGAATCTAAATCAGCTCCCCAATCTTATCCTCTTGCCCTTGAAGCATCAAATGGACCCCCTGAAAACGTCCGTCCTTCCTGATGGTCTCAATCAAATGGGACGTGAACTCAATCATTCTTGGCTGGAATTCCGTCGAAGGAACCGATTTGAATTGATCCGCCAACGATTCCGGGATTAATAATCCGGGATATTTTCCCAAGACATATCCTCGGACCTGTTCTTCCCTTAACAAAAAAACCGAAGCCAATAACGGGGTTTTAATTCCAGGACCCTGCTTAAAAATGCCTTCCACATCAGCCAGGTCAAAAACGGGATGGCTTATAAAAAAATGAACTCCGGCCCCTTCTTTTTTTCTAAGTTTCAAATACAGGGGTTCAACAGGGGTTCCCGTCAGGGTAACGGCCGATCCAATGGTAAATAACGGGGGGGGGCCTTCAATAACATTTCCCGAAATATCCCTGTTGGAATTCAGTAGGGAAAGAGCCCAGATCAGTTGAGTGGAATCTAGATCATAGACCGGCTTGCCTTCCGGATGATCCCCCCAGGTGACATAATCCCCGGTCACGGCCAGAATATTTTGAATACCCAAACCGGCCGCTGCCAAAAGATCGGACTGTAGTGCCAGACGGTTTCGGTCCCGGCAGGTTATGGTCATAACCGGTTCCAGACCTTGTTCGAGAAGATACCGGCAAAATCCTAAAGCCCCTAAGGTTCGGGCAAACTTACTTGGATCCGGCATGATACCTCCTGAGATAAGCCAGGTGGGTGACCTTCCCCGGTTTTGTCCGGTGGCGAAAATCAGCTGGGGGGCGCATGGACTCCATCTGGTCCAGTCTTCCTTCTGAGGTCAGTCTTTCATAGATGGAAACCCAGGCACAGGGTCGTTCAGGGTCCACATCGCATTTTCCATCCATCATTCCGCCGCAGGGGCCGTTATCCAGCCCTTTGGCACAGAGGGTTCTGGGGCATATCCCGCCGGTGACGGCCAGCAGACAATCGCCGCAGGCCCGGCAGCGTTCGGTCCATAAACCCGCGGCTTCGGTTACTCCGATGAATGAAGTATTTACCCCGGGAAAAACTTTTTTCTCAGGATAAGTTTCAGCCAGGAACTGAACACCGGCCCCGCAGGCCAGGGATAAAAGACAATCAACCTCCTTGACCGGTTCTCGCAGGGTTTCCAGAAACTCATGATCGCATTGTCTTTCCGGGGTTTCTTCCGATATTCGTATTTCTTTCTTATCCAGGGCGAAGCTCATCCGAAGCTGGCTGGCCAGGAGCCCCACTTCTTTTTTGCCGCCGGCCAGGCAGACGGCCACACAGGTCCCGCAGCCCACCACCAGGATATTTTGAAAATCAGCTATACTCTTTTTAATTTCTTGAAAAGGTTTTCGAACAGCCACGATCATAAAAAATATCCTAACAACTGTATTTTATTTTATTCCATAATCCGAATCCGCATTAAAGCTCTTGTTCACCGCAAAGCCGCAAAGAACGCAGAGGGAACGAATATTGTTCAATCCCGTGAGAGGCGGGATTGAACAAAACAACTCTGGCCTCCGGCCAAATAAATACCCGGAGGGTAGCGGAGG
Organism: Deltaproteobacteria bacterium; assembly: GCA_016208255.1. Classification (GTDB taxonomy): domain Bacteria; phylum Desulfobacterota; class RBG-13-43-22; order RBG-13-43-22; family RBG-13-43-22; genus RBG-13-43-22. The sequence goes on from JACQYK010000065.1 coordinate 49,465, forward strand.
CTTATCGATTGCCAGCCTCTCACCCCGGCCCCCGAACGGGGGCCTTGGCCTTGGGTCGGCCGAGCCTCCCGTGGCAATCGATAAAAGTTCTCCTTTGCGCTCTCTGCGACTTTGCGGTGGAAACAGTTATTTCAAAAAATCAGTTACGATTTTTTTAACGGGTTCGGCCCCAGCTTCCTGGCCCGGCTGGTCATCTCGGTCACCGCTCTGACCCAGGCCGGGGCATCGGAGGCGCCGATAGGAAACATCTCCAGGCGCTCCGGTTCCAAACCGATTTCCTTCAATAATCTTTTCGTATATTCCACCCGCTCTTTGGCCCTTAGATTTCCTTCCAGGAAATGACAGTCGCCGATCTCTCAGCCGCCTACCAGGAGGGCATCGGCTCCCCTTTCAAAAACCGTCAAAATATGCTGAATATCGATTTTACCGGTGCATAGATATTTGACAATTCGGACATTGGGAGCATATTGAAGCCTCATGGAACCGGCCATATCCGCCGCCGTATAGGTGCAGTAGGTACAGACCAAAGCGATTATTTTTGGTTCAAAGGAATCGGGCATTGATACCTATTCAGTTCAAAAGTTAAAATTCAAATTGCAAAATGTAAAATGGAGAGGGTGCTGTTTACGAACTTCGAGTTCAGTATCGGCATAAGGAAGTCCTTTTAATGTCCTAAATATCTTCGTTGGTGGCTGCCTGTTGAACCGTTAACTCCCCATTTTGAACTTTTCATTTTTCATTTTGCACTTTGAATTATCAACGTTCATTAACACGCTTCCAATAACGCCAGATACTGACTATCCTTCGAATGCCCCACCTGGATGGCCCCCTGAGGACAGGCGCTGGCACAGTTTCCGCAGCCCTGGCAGGCCGCCGGATTCATCCAGGCGAAATGACGCTCGTTGATCGTCGGCACCCCGAAGGGGCAGACCCGCAAACAGGTCAGGCAGGCGACACATAATTCTTCATCCACCACGGCGGTCTTTCCCCCGACCTGAATTTCATTTTTGGATAGGATCGTTGCCGCCCGGGCCGCCGCCCCTTTGGCCTGGACCAGGCTTTCCTCCAGGGATTTAGGCCCATGCCCCAGACCGCAAAGGAACATCCCGGCCGCCGCGAAATCAAGGGGTCTGAGCTTGATATGAGCTTCCAGAAAAAAGCCGTCGGCATCCAGAGGAAGCTTTAGGGTGCCGGCCAGGATTTTCACTTCCGGGGCTGGACGGATGGCGGCTGAAAGGACTAAAAAATCAGGTCGAAGGATAAGAGGCGCTTTTAAATTTTGATCCAGGACCGTAACCACCAGCCTCCCCTGCTCTTCCCTGACCAGGGGTTTGGCCTCTGAATCAAAGCGGATAAAACGGACCCCGGCCTCCCGGGCCTGTTTGTAATAGATTTCTTTCCGGCCGTAAGTCCGGATATCCCGATACAATATAATGACCTCGGCCTTGGGGTTGAGTCTTTTGACCTTTAAAGCATTGGCCACGGCCGTCGAACAACAGACTCGACTGCAATAGGGATGGCCTTCTTCCCGGGACCCGACACACTGGATCATGACGATCCGTTCTGCGGCCCGTATTTTTTCAGGTTCTTGGAACAGGATTTCCTGGAAATCGAGCTGGGTTTGCACCTGGGGATTCGATCCGAAACAATATTCATCCGGCCGGTGTTCGGATCCGCCGCTGGCGACGATGACCACGCCGTGATCCACCGAAACAACCCCCACCACTTCCCTCCCCCCTCGGAGGGGGAGGGTGAGGGAGGGGGGGGATTGTTCAATCCGGCTGGTAAACTGCCCCACCGATCCTTTGGTTTCTATAACTCGGCTTCGAAGAAAGAGTCGAATCCTGGGATGATGCAAAACCCGGTCTATCAGCCGGTTCACATATTCCTGCACCCCTGGCTCCTCCAGGGTCTGATGCAGCCGCAGCGCCTGCCCGCCCAAATGACCGGATTGCTCGATTAGAAAAGTCTCAAAACCCTGATCCGCCAGATTGAGGGCGGCGGTCATCCCGGCCGCGCCGCCGCCGATAACCATGGCCTTCTGGGTGACCTCCAGCGGCAGGTCAACCAGAGGTTCTAACAAACCGGTTCTGGCTACAGCCATCCGCACCAGCTCTTTGGCCTTTTCCGTAGCCGGGACCGGTTCATTTTGATGAACCCAGGAGCATTGATCTCGGATATTGGCCATTTCGAAAAGATATTTATTCAACCCGGATTTGCTCAGGGTGTCTTGAAACAAACCTTCATGGGTCCGGGGGGAACAGGAGGCGACTATAACCCGGTTCAACCGATATTCCCGAATCATCTGCTACATTTGTTCTTGACTGGTGACAAATGAGAACACCGATCCTCGGTTCCTCTCCGGCAACGGATCGTTCCTCAGGAAAGACCAATTCCTTGATCCGGGTGCCCCTGACCTCGGAAAGCAAAGCCGCCGTTTCCCCGGCCGCCCCGCTGGCCTGGGTAACGGTCTCGGGGATATCTTTAGGATTTTGAAAGACCCCGCCGACAAAAATACCCGGTCTGGAAGTTCCAATACTGTTTAAGGAAAGGTTTTGACAGAAACCAAAACGATCGGTTTCCACCTTTAGCGTCCGGACCAGCGCCTTCGATTCTGCATGGGGGACCATGCCCACCGAAAGGACGACCAGGTCGAATTCCTCGTCCTGAAACTGATTGGCCTCATCGATATAGGAGAGAATCAGGTTATGGGTCTTGGGATTTTCAGCCACCCTGGAAATCGAACTGCGCACATAACGGACTCCGTGTCTTATTTGGGCTTGTTCGACATAGCGGTCAAAGCCTTTACCCTGGGCCCGCAGATCGATATAAAAAATAGTCGATTCGATTAAAGCTGAATGTTCTTTGGCAATGACGGCCTGTTTGCTGGCGGCCATACAGCAGACCGAGGAACAATAATCCTGATGGATAGAGGCATCCCTGGAGCCGACGCACTGAATCCAGGCTATTTTCCTGGGTTCCCGGCCATCCGAAGGCCGCTGGATATGACCCAGAAAAGGACCTGAGGCGGAGAGAACCCTTTCAAATTCCAGACCGGTCAGGACATTGGGGTAACGGCCGTACCCGTATTCGCCTTTCAGGCGGGCATCAAAGATTTCAAAACCGGGAGACAGGATGACCGCTCCGACTTCCAGGGAGATCTCTTCCGCTTTCATGGTGTGATCAATGGCCCCGGGCTTGCAGACCTCCAGACATTGATAACACTCGGAGCAGATTCCGCAGGCCAGGCAGCGGGTCGCCTCTTCTCGGGCTTCTTCCTCAGTCATAACCCCGACCACTTCCTCAAAATGGGTGCGGCGGAGCCCCGGATCCGTTCGCTGGGGTTTAAAGCGACGGATTGGGGGGACGCCTGAGATTTCCGGCCTGGCCAAATCAAAGACCTTTTCCCGGCCGAACTCCAAATCTTCTCCCTTCGAATACCGATCAATAGAGACGGCCGCTTTTTTCCCCGCAGCCACGGCTTCGATAACCGTTGCCGGCCCTGAAACCGCGTCCCCCCCGGCAAAAATCCAGGGCAAATCGCTCTGCAGGGTAAGCCGATTAACCGTCAAGGTACCCATCCGGCTGACTTGAACGGTCGGGGGCAGGTTTAATGAGTTTATTACCGGTAGTTGGCTGATGGCCGTAACCACTCCGTCCACTTCGATCCGAAATTCCGATCCGGGAATCGGTATGGGCTTCCGTCGTCCGGAACCGTCGGGTTCTCCCAGTTTCATACGGAGGCATTCCACCGCCTTGACTTTGCCCGATCCATCACCCAGAAAACGAACCGGCGCGGTCAGAAAGTGAATGATGACCCCTTCCTCCAGGGCCTCTTCAATTTCTTCAGCATAAGCCGGCATCTCTTCCCTGGTTCGGCGGTATAAAATCAGACCTTCCTTAGACCCCAGACGAAGGGCCGTGCGAACTGAATCAATGGCCACGTTTCCACCGCCGATCACCGCCACTCGATCCCCCAAAGGTTGCGGATTTCCCAAAGCTGTTCTTCGCAAAAAATCGACCCCGGAGACAATCCCGGCCAGTTCCTCCCCTTCGATATTCAGGCGCATTCCCTGGTGCGCCCCGACCCCGATAAAGACGGCCTTAAAACCTTCTTCTCTCAGACTTTCCAGCGGGTGAGCCGGCCCGATAGGGGCATTCAAATGAATGGTCACTCCCAGATTTTCAATGGCTTGTATCTCTCTTTGGACCACTTCCCGGGGAAGGCGGTAGGCCGGTATGCCCACGGCCAGCATCCCTCCGGCCACGGGCAGGGCTTCAAAAATCTCAACCGCGTATCCTTCCAAGGCCAAATAATGGGCGCAAGTCAAACCGGCCGGACCGGAACCGATCACCGCCACCTTTTCCGTTTTATTCCCCTTTTTCTTGGGAGTGTTTATCGGCCCGCTCAATCGTTCATAATCGGCGACAAACCGTTTTAAGTCCCTTATGGCCAGAGGTTCATCCCCTTCTCCGCGCAGACAGCCTTCTTCACAAGGATGGGTGCAGACATATCCGCAGATAAAAGGCAAAGGATTTTCCTGCCGGATGAGGGCCAGGGCCTCTTCAAACTTTCCCTGGGCGATCAGAGCCACATAACCCTGAACGCTGATATGAGCCGGACAGGCGGCCTTGCAGGGGGAAGTTCCGCGACGGTCTATGGCAAAGGCGGCAGGGACGGCTTGCGGGAAATGGCGATAAATGGCTTTTCGGCGGTTTAATCCCAGATTAAAATCAGCCGGGATTTCTATCGGGCAGACGGTAACGCATTCACCACAACCGGTGCAGACCGCTTCTTTGACAAAACGGGGTTCCCGAAGAAGATCGACCTGAAAGTGGCCGGGTTCCCCTTGGATTCCAGTTACCCGGCTGCGGGTAAGGGTTTCAATATTGGGATGGCCGGCGACTTCGATCAACCGGGGGGAGATCATACAGGTCGAGCAGTCGTTGGTAGGGAAGGTTTTGTCCAGTTGGGCCATAACCCCGCCGATGTTTTCGCTCTGTTCGGTCAGGTAAACCTTGAATCCGGCGTTGGCCAGATCCAAGGCCGACTGCATACCGGCGATTCCGGCCCCGACAATCAAGACGGACCCGATTTTGGCGGAAGGAGTTTGATTCATGACCGTCACAAAGAAGTTAAGGAATCAAGAATTCGATGATTAAAGCGAATTATCGTTATAAGGAAAGGGGGGGGTGCAGCATATGGTTTTCCTTGAACCTTGAACCTTGAACCTTGAACCATGGACCTTTAATCCTTAAAATTCTTGACTCGAGACCAACTCTTTAGAAGAAATAATCCCGAGGAACTCATTTTCCCAGATAGGCTCGGCGGACTTTGTCATCGGCCAGGAGCTCTTGGGATGGTCCTTCCAGGGCAACCGTTCCGGTTTCCAGAACATACCCATAACGGGCTATCTGCAAGGCCGCCCGGGCGTTTTGCTCCACCAGCAATATGGTCGTTCCTTGATCATTGAGACGGCGGATCACCTTGAATATTTCATGGACGAACAGGGGGGCGAGTCCCATGGAGGGTTCATCCAACAGAAGGAGTTTGGGTCGGGACATCAAAGCCCTGGCGATGGCCACCATCTGCTGTTCTCCTCCGCTCATGGTTCCGGCCAACTGTTTGGCCCTTTTTCTTAAAATCGGGAATAAGGTATAAATCCAATCCAGCTTTTCTTCGATTTCAGCTTTAAATTTTCGATTATGGTATAGGTAGGCTCCCAAATATAAATTGTCCAGTACGGTCAGATGGGAAAACAACTGCCGCCCTTCCGGGACCTGTGAAATTCCCAGGGAGACAATCTTGGCCGGAGAACAATGATTAATGTCGGTCCCTTGATACCAGATCGCCCCTCCCGGAGATTGAATCACCCCGGAAATGGTTTTAAGCAAGGTGGTTTTTCCGGCCCCATTAGCCCCGATAATGGTAACGATATCCCCTACCCCCACCCTAAGGGAGATATTTTTTAAGGCCTGAATGGTGCCGTAGAAGGCATTAACCCCTTCCAGCTTAAGCATACTCTATATCGCCCCCCAAATAGGCCTCGATCACCAGGGAATCATTTTGAATCACTTCCGGCGAACCTTCAGCGATCTTCTGCCCGTAGTTGACCACCACGATTTCATCGGAAACTTTCATGACCAAACGCATGTCATGTTCGACCAGAAGGATGGTGATCCCCTGGTCGCGAATGGAATAAATCAGCTCCGACATGCCGTCGGTTTCCGATTCGTTTAATCCGGCCGCCGGTTCATCTAAAAGGAGCAATTGGGGCCCGGTAGCCAGGGCCCTGAGAATTTCCAGAGTCTTTTGTTCGCCCAGGGGAAGACTGCCGGCGGGAAGTTCCGCCTTCGCAGACAACCCGACCCTCTCCAGCAACTGCCTGGAATGTTCATAAATCTCGGCTTCCTCCCTTTTCATGCGGGGCAGTCGAAGACCGGAGGCCAAAAGCCCGCTGATAAAGCGGCAATGACAACCCACCATGACGTTTTCCAGGACGTTCATATTTCCGAAAAGTTCGACGGTCTGAAAGGTACGGGAAATACCCATCCCGGCCCCGCAATGGGGTTTCTGATTGGTAATGTCTTTTCCCTGAAAAATGATCCGGCCTCCGGAAACCGGATGAACCCCGGTAATCAGATTGAAAAGGGTGGTTTTCCCCGCCCCGTTAGGACCGATGATCGATTTGATCTGGCCGGATTCAACCTCGAAGGATAAATCGACGATGGCCATCAGACCGCCGAAGGCCTTTTTCAGATTTTTAATCTTTAGAATGGGTTCGGCCAAAATCAAGTCTTTCTTTGCCTGAACAATTTCCGGATTAAAACCGGCGTGCCTTCTAAAATTCCCTCGGGCATGAATAATAAGATGGCTAAAAGGATCGCCCCATAAACCAGAATGTCATATTGATTAAAAACGCGCAAATATTCCGGCAGGAAAGTCAACAAGGAGGCCCCCAACAGGGCCCCCCAAATATTATGGATCCCCCCGATGACCCCCATCAGAAGAAACATGACGGAAACCATCAGACCGAAATTGTTGGGGGAGATAAAGGAAACAAAGTGGGCATAAAGACTTCCGGAAATAGAGGCAAAAACAGCGCTCAGGACAAAAACCTGAATTTTCAATAAGGATAAGTTGACCCCCATGGCGCTGGCCGCGGTTTCGCTGCCGTGCATGGAACGCAGGGCCCGACCGATCCGGGAGTGAATAAGGTTTAAGGAAAAAAAGAGGGCCAGAAGATTAATGCCCCAGACCAGGTAATAAAATCGAAAGCTGGAATTGAACTTAAAATTTCCCAGGTGGATGCCCGGGATATTGGACAGGCCCGAAGGACCGCCTGTTAATTCCATCATCTCATTGAAAATAATAAAAACAATCTCCCCGATTCCCAGGGTGGCCACGGCCAGATAATGCCCTTTGAGCCTCAAAGCCGGGATGCCCACGATGATAGCCACGATAATCGATAAAAGGATCCCGACCAGGAAGGCCAAATGGATCGAATAACCAAAGTGGGTCGTCAAAACCCCCGTACAATAAGCCCCGATGCCGTAGAAGGCGGCATGCCCCAGAGAAATCTGCCCGGCATAGCCCATCAACAAGCTGAGTCCCATGACAATCAAACCGTTAAGGCCCATAAAGATCAGGACACTGAGATAATAGTCGCCACGGATAAACAAAGGAACTGCGGCCACGGCGATGGTCAAGGACAGAAGTTTAAAATAGTTTTTTCTACCCATAGGCGGACGTTTACCTCTTCGAGGTTTAAAACTGTTTTACCTTCCCCACTTCTTCACTGCCGAATAGGCCACTGGGTTTGATAAAAAGGACCAGAATCAAAATAATCAGGGCAATGGCATCCTTGAAACCGGAAGAGATAAAACCGGCTGAAAAGGATTCAATGATCCCGATAATGAATCCGGCCACTACGGCCCCGGTACCCAATCCCAATCCCCCAAGAACCGCGGCACAGAATCCTTTTAAGGCCAGTAAAGGGCCACGATCGTATTCCATCAAGGCAATAGGGGTGATGCTGGCACCGGCGATGGCCCCCAAGGTGGCACTGAGGGCAAAAGAAAGCAGGATCATTTTGGAAACATTGATCCCCACCAGGCTGGCCGCCAGGCGGTTTCCGGCACAGGCGCTCATGGCTTTACCGGTTATCGTTCTATTGAAGAACAGGTTCATTAAGATTACGGTTAGCAGGGAAAGACCCAGGACCCAGAAAACCTGTGGAAGAATCGCCGCCCCGGCAAACAATATGGGCTTTCCTGAGGAAAAAGGCGGAAGGCTATAAGGCTCCTTTCCCCAGATAAACATGGCGATGCCGCGGAAGAAAATAGAGACAGCCACGGTGACGATAATCAGGGTAATCAGAGAGGTTTGTTTCAGGGGGTTGATGAACACCCGTTCATAGATCATTCCAATAATCGTGACCAGGGCCAGGGTAATAAAAAAAGCCAGGACCATGGGAATTCTCAAGGTGGCGGTTAAAAAGACCATGATCAATCCGCCGAACATGACGAATTCCCCCTGAGCCAGATTGATGATCCCGGTGGCATTATAAATGATCGTGAACCCCAATCCGACCATGGCATAGATGCTGCCCAGGGTTAATCCGGTTACCAGATATTGAATGATTTGACTCTGAAGGTCCATCGATCTCCTTAACCTCAAGGTATAAGGTATGAGGTATAAGGTTTAAGGTAAAGAAATTCACTATTTCCTTGAGAATCCTTCCAGACCTTGAACCTTACACCTTACACCTTGGACCATTTTTTATTATTTGGCGAATTCCCAGTCGCCTTTAACAACGGTAATCATTTCAAAAGCGGTATGGTCTAATCCCGTGTGATCCGCCGGGGACATATTGAAAATCCCCCCGGTACCGGGCCAGTTCTTGATCTGGGTTTCCAGGTAATCGCGGATCTTGGCCTTGTCTGTCCCGACCTTCTTCAGGGCATTTACGACAATATAGATGGCATCATAGGCATGGCCTCCAAAGGTGGAAACCTCGGACTTAAAGCGCTTTTCATATTCCGGGACATATTTGGAAACGACCTCATACTGGGGATGGTTTTTCGATAGTTTTTCCCAGCCCACCACCCTGCCCAAGGGAGCGATTACCCCTTCAGCAGCACCGCCGGCCAATTCTATATTTTTCTTGCTTCCATAACCATGGCTCTGGTAAAGAGGAATTCCCAAGGACAAAGCCTTCCAGTTTTTGGTAACGATAACCAGGGTCGGCCCTATCGACCAGTTAATAACGGCCTGGGCCCCGCTGGCCTTGATCCGGGTGAGTTGGGCGGTCATATCTGAATCCTTGGGACCGTAGACTTCATCCGCAACAAGAGAGATGCCATACTTAGGCGCCAACCGCTTTAATTCCCCCCTCCCCGCACTTCCAAAACCGTCGGAAACGGTGACAAGCCCTACCTTGGTGATCCCCTTTTTTTTCATGTAATTATAAATAGCTTCAACGGCCAGGGTGTCGGTTTGGGGGGTTTTGAAAATCCAGGGACGCTGAACTTTTGGGATTTCAAAGGCGGCCCGGGGGCTCTCGACGATCCGTTTATACTCTTCTGCCGGAGTGACGATCTGACTGGCCGCAGCCATGGAAATCATGGGGATGGGACCGGTGGGCGGTTTTTCACAAATATTGGCCATGGCCATGGACTCCCCCGATGTTGAAGAACCGATGATCACCACTACCTGGTCCTTTTCGATCAGCTTCTTGGTGGCCAGAACGGCCACATCGGGCGCGCTTTTAGAATCTTCGATGATGATTTCAAGAGGTCGCCCATTGATACCCCCCGCTTTATTGACCCATTCCTGAACCATCAGGGCGGTATTTTTCTCCGGTTCACCTAACCAGGAAGCTCCTCCGGTAATAGAGGCCACAAATCCAATCTTAATGGGGTCGGCCGCAGGCAAAGAACCAATCAGTCCAAAAAGCAACAATCCAGTAATCCATAAAATTAAAACATTTTTTTTCATTTTCCGGTTTCCTTTCAAAAAAGTTTCTTTTGATTTTGTTGGTCCTCTTTTGGAAATAGCTAAGTTAGATTCTAAAATCATAAGTCTGAGAATTTATCTCTCCCCTTGGTCCGTCTCGCAATTTCAAATAGGTTTGGTTAGTTTTAAGATTAGACCCCTCCTTTCTTTTTTTTCTATTGCTATATCTCCGGATTAAGTAACACCTAAAAAACATGCTCCAAAATTATTATTCTTGGAGAGGACTGGAAGATTGACAGAATTGAACTGAACCGGCCGGGCATTCTTTAAAGAAAATCCTCTTTCTTAAAAAGTTTGTGAATATATACCCCCAAATTACTGTACTAAATATCGAATTTTAAGAAACATGTCAAGTTTATAAAGTAGCAGGAAACTAGTGGTTTAAACCAATTAGTGGTAGTGTAAGCGGAAGCGGTGAATTTTCTTTACCGGATATCAGATTGGGCCTGGAGGAGCCTACCCGGGAACAACTATTGATTTTTCCAACCTAATTGATTTTGAAAAAAAATAAACACTTGACATGAAAAATCCTTTATTATATGAGGAATGAGATTTCCTTCACAAACGGATCCATGGGAAGCAGGAGAGGACTTGAAACAGGAGATTGTTAATTAAACCCGACCCTTCCAAGGTTATTGGAGAAGGGCAGAAAAGGAGGAAGAAGTGAATATATTGGTCTGCATCAAACAAGTACCGGATACCGAGAGCCAGATTAAAATTGATTCCGGAGGGAAAGGGATTCAAACCGGCGACATTAAATGGGTCATGAATCCCTATGATGAATTCGGGGTGGAAGAAGCCCTGCGGATTAAAGAAAAAGCAGGAGGCAAGGTAACCGTGATAGGTGTTGGTCCTCAAAGAGTTGTGGAATCTTTACGGACCGCCTTGGCTATGGGGGCGGACGAGGCCATTCATGTGGATGACCCGGCCGCTGACGGCGGAGATGCCCTGGCCACCGCCCGTGTCCTGGCTGGGGCCGTCAAAGCGGTGCCTTTTGATCTTATTTTCTGCGGCCAGCGAGCCGTGGATGACGATAATGCCCAGGTGGGGGCGGCCTTATCCGAATTGTTGCAAATCCCTTTATTGTCGGTCATCACCAAAGTGGAAATTTCAGACGACAAAGCCAAGGTCAAGGTTCAGCGTCCGGTGGAAGGGGCCACTTGGGTCTTTGAAGCCCCGTTGCCGGCTTTAATAACCACTCAAAAAGGCTTGAACGAACCCCGCTATGCTTCTTTACCGGGAATCATGAAGGCCAAAAAAAAGCCTATGGCGGCCAAGAAATTGGGGGACCTAGGCCTTTCTCCCGATCAGGTCGGTCAAGCGGGCTCCAAGTTGACAATCCGGTCCTTGACCCCGCCCCCCGAACGAAAGGCGGGCAAGATTATTGAAGGAGAAACCGCCCAGGAGAAGGGAATTATCCTGGTCAGACTATTACGTGAAGAAGCCAAAATTATTTAGTGAAGGAGAAAAGGCTATGGCAAAAGGAATATTGGTTATTGCAGAACAAAGAGGGGGAACCCTCCGCAAGATATCGTTTGAGCTGGTCAGTGAAGGACGACGTCTGGCTGATCAATCGGGAGAGCCTTTGGCGGTCGCCGTCTTAGGTCATCAGATTAACGAAGAAGCCAAGAAACTGGCCGCTTATGGGGCGGAAACCATTTATGTGGCCGACGCCCCGGAATTAGCGGACTATACCCCGGAGGCTTTTACCGCGGTTTTAAGTGAACTTATTAAAACCAAGGAGCCGGATATGGTATTGGGAGGGGCCAGTCAACAAGGAAAAGAGCTGACCGCCAAATTGGCGGCCCGACTGGAGACCGGATTGGCTATGGATTGTGTGGGATTGCGGCTGGAAGACGGATTATTGATCGCCAGGCGTCCCCTGTACGCCGGGAAAGTCTATGCCGATGTGGTTTGTGAAACAGCCCGGCCCCAGATGGTTTCCTGCCGTCCGAATGTTTTTTCGATCCTGGAGCCCGATGCCTCCCGAACCGCTGAAGTGGTGGCGATTGCGGTTTCCATCAAACCCGAAGATCTGCGGACAAAACTGGTGGAAGAACTGGCCGATCAGAGTGGTAAAGTGGATTTGACCGAAGCCACTTGTATCGTTTCCGGAGGCCGGGGAATGAAAGATTCGGTGAACTTCGTCATCCTGGAAAAATTGGCCGAGGTGATAGGTGCGACCGTCGGAGCCTCCCGCTCGGCGGTGGATGCCGGGTGGAGACCCCAGAGTGACCAGGTCGGCCAAACCGGCAAAGTGGTCAACCCCAATCTTTATGTCGCCTGCGGTATTTCGGGGGCTATTCAGCATCTGGCCGGCATGGGCTCTTCCAAGGTTATTGTCGCCGTCAATAAAGATCCGGATGCCCCGATTTTTCAGAAGGCGGACTACGGGATCGTCGGGGATCTTTTTGAAGTCGTTCCGATCCTGGAAGAAGAATTCAAAAAGATTATGTAATAAATCAGGCAATAGGCAAGGGGCAATAGGCGATGCAGGACGAGAAAATCTTGTAACTTATTGCCCCGTTTTCATCGCTTATGCCCCCCTTAGAATCCTTTTTTATACCTCGCAATTCTTACTGCTTTTTATTTGTCTTAAGAAAGAATCCCTCCCTTTTTTTCAACCTGACATTTAGCCACCGGGGTCAACATCCCCAAGGTAAAGTTTCCTTTTCCCTTATTAATGTCATTTTGCCGTAAGGAATAATAAAAAGGGATCAAATATTCTCGACGGTAGGTCTTTTTAATTTCAAGCTGAGTTTGTCTCCCGGTTTGATGGTCTCTTTAGCCGAAAGATGATTCCAGGTTCGAATTTGATGGGGGGTGGTATTGAACTTTTGAGCGATTTCGGATAAGCTGTCGCCTTTTTTGACGGTATAGTTAACCAGTTTTATCCGGCCGGTTGTTTCCACTTTTGTTTTCTTGAAGTTTGGTTTTCCCGATTTCCCGTTTTTCTTGGGCTCATCCCGGTCCGGATTACCCTTGCCTATAAACAGGGTTAAAGTTTTCCCTTGTTGGATTTTGCGGTCTCCTTTGACATTATTCCACTTCTTGATCATCGAAACCTCAACATCAAATTTTTCGGCGATGGAGGCCAGGGAATCCCCTTTCTTGATCTGATATCGAAGGCGAAGGGGGGAGGCGTTCTTTTCGTTTCCCCTGTTAGCGGCCACGGCAGATCTCCCTCCCCGGCTCTTTCGGGAAGCTCGCTTCGATATCATCTTTTCAGCCAGGTTCTCTTGATCGATCGACTCGAGGTCAGTAGAAATTCCCTGGGCCCCGGTTTTCTTGGGTATCAACAAAACCAGACCCGCCTCAAGCCGGCTGTGGGGCTTGATCCGATTGGCCCGGGCAATGACACTGGCCTTAACACCGTATCTTTGGGAAATGGAGGCCAGTCGCTCCCCCTTCCTGATCCGGTGTTCGGCATAGATCACCCGCGGTTTCGGTTTGATCAGCTGGGCATAATTTTCCAGGAGTTTTTCTCTGGTCCCATGAGGAATTCGAATCGTATAGTCGGAGACCCCCGGCGGGGTGACCCATCTCTTCAGTTCCGGGTTCAGATCAACAATCGTATCCACGTCCTCGCCTATGGCCGCGGCAACATCCTTCAATTCCACATTGCCGGGAACGGTGGCCTCATCAAAGGTCAGGGGGGGTTGGTAGGAAATTTTTGAAAATCCGTATTTCTCAGGTTCCTTAGCTATCAGGGCCGCCGCGATCATCTTGGGGACATATTGTTTGGTTTCCTCTTTGATATAATGACAATGGTCGGCCGAAATTTCCCAAAAATTACTGGCATTATACATGGCCAGGGCCCTGGAAATTTTTCCTTCCCCGGCATTATATCCGGCGGCAGCCAGATACCAGGAGCCAAACCGGTTATAGAGATCGGACAGGTGTTGAGCGGCGGCCCGGGTTGATTTAATCGGGTCTTTGCGTTCATCCACCCAGGAATTTACCCGAAGTCCGTATCGTTCCCCCGTTTCCCGGATAAACTGCCAGGGCCCTACCGCATGAGCGCGGGAATAGGCTTTGGTACTGAAACCGCTCTCAATCATGGCCAGATAGATCAAATCCTCCGGCAGATGGTGTTCCCGTAATATTTTTTTCATCATCGACATATAACGGGTGGAACGTCCCATCCATAAGGTAAAACGGTTACGGAGCTTGGTTTGAAAATAATCAATAAAGTATTCCACCTGATCGTTAATTACGATGGGAAAGTCAAAGGGAGCCCTTATCTTTTCATCCCCACCCTTTTCCAGCTCTTTGAGTTCAAGGATAACCTTTTCCTTGATCTCTTCCCGTGAGGGTTTGATCACCGGAGGAATTTCACCCGGCCCCCTTTCCCCCTTGTCTTCTTCCGACAAAAGAGGCGGGGTAAAGTCCAACACCGAGGTTGGCAACGGGATTGAATCGGAGATTTTTGAGGGACTGGAGGGCATGGAATCGAGATCCGGCATCAATTCCGGTATCGGAGTGGAGGAAGACCTGCTGGAATTGGGAGGAGTCAAACCATAGGAATTAGAAAAAAACGAAAAAAAATAAATAACCGAAATAAAAAGCGTCCAGAATAAAACGGCTCTCTTCATTCCCCATCCTTTCCGTCCTGCCGGGAGTATGCGGTTGACACCAAGGCGGTCACGATCCAACAGGGGATACTCCGAATATTTTTGTTTGTCTAACATATCTTGAGCAAAATAGCAACCATTAAATTACCCTTATGCGATTCTTACAGCTTTAATCAGATTTAATCTGAGAATGAATTTCTAACTTTTTCGAATGGAGAACTGGAGTAATGGAGTGAAGGTCCGAAAAATCCAATACTCCATCACTCCACAGACCCAGGTTGGTCAATTGGGTTAGAATTTTACGCCGGTGATGAGGTTTTCTTTTTTTAAGGCATCATAATTTTGCAGGTCTTTTATGGCTTGACCGATTTTACTGACATGCTCCGAAAATTCTTTTCCGGCCTGCTCCATCCCCGGCAGAGAACCGATTCTTTGGGCCAGGGCTTCTCCCCGAGCCAACAGAGAATTGATTTTTTCACCAGGCACGTCTAATCCTTTTTGCAACCGCTCGGAGGTCTCCCGCAGCCGATTCAAGACTTCCAGGATCTCGTCCTTGACCTGTATCAATAAATCCGGACCATCTTCGAAGGGTTCAGGTGGGGCCATCAGGGTTCTCCTTGAGTTAATCGTCAGGCCACGCTTTTTGTGGCCTGACGGTTTAAACCTTTCTCGGCAATCAATTGATCGACTATGGCTCCAACCTGCACAGCCAGGCTCTGTTCCTTTTCAAAAGGCGGTTTACCTTCCAGGTCGGCCTCGATAATTTGATTGTCGTAAGGCAGAAAGCCTAAAAAAGAAAATCCGGGCAATTGCTTTCGAAGAAAGGCGATATCCTGATCCCCCCTGATTTTATTGCCCACCAGGGCGATATTTTTCAATCCGATATCCCGGGCCAGATTCTGGACATGATGGGCGGTTTCGATGCTTCGCTTTCCCGGTTCGACGACGACGATCAGTTTATCAACGGCCGAGGCCGTACCCCGGCCCAAATGTTCGATACCGGCCTCCATATCCAAAACCACTACCTCGTCTCTGGCCAGGATCAGATGGGTGATCATTGTTTTTAACAGGACGCTTTCGGGACAGATGCAACCCCCGCCCCCTTTTTTAACCCCACCCAAAACCATCAGGCGAATATGGTCTTTTTTAAGGGAAAGCTTTTCCGGCAGGTCGCTGACCTGAGGATTCAACTTGAAAAACGTACCATACGAGCCCGGCTGGGATTCGGTTCGCTCTCCGATCAGGTCCTTCATTTCCGAAATGGGGGTAATGGTTTCGGGATGATCAAAACCCAAAGCCCCGGCCAGGTTGGCGTCCGGATCGGCATCGATGGCCAGTACTTTATGTCCCCGATCACTAAAGGCTTTGATAATAAAAGCCGACAGGGTGGTTTTACCCACCCCGCCTTTTCCGCTGACGGCGATTTTCATGGGTTCTCCTTGTTGGTTAAATATAGTGAACGACTTAAATAAATTGACATCTTCCACCCTCCCCTTCATCCCCTCCCTCCGCTCGACTCCGTCGAGCTCTTCAAAAGGTCGGCAAAGCCGACCGGATCAAGGGAGGGGAAATAAAAAGAGTCCCCTCTCCCCTTGCGGGAGAGGGTGAGGGGGTTGAAAACTTATTAATGACGTTTACAATAGTTTTCTTCCGGAAATTCAAGATTTCCGGATAAAGCTTTCATCAGTCAGCGGTCAGCATTTAGCTAATTCATTAACCACGAAGTGTTTTTGCTTTAAGCTAAAAGTTGATGGCTGACGATTCTGAAATGATACTATCTGTTATCCTGAATAAAAATCAATACAATTTCCAGTATGTCCCGGGCCAATACCCCATTCCCTTCGGCCGGCCAGGAAAGCCGTTTTCCATAAATTTTCACTTTGCAATTTCCACTTTGCAATTTCAAATTCCGGCTTGTCCGGGTTAGGGTCTTTTTTTGCCCCCGAGGCGCATCCCCAATAGTCCGATTTCGAAAAGCAGATAAAGAGGCCCGGCCATGAGCATCATGTTAAAAGCGTCCGGGGTGGGGGTTAAAATCGCGGACAGGACGACGATCACCAACACCGCGTAGCGCCGATAACGGCTCAGCCAATGAACTTCCACCAGCCCGATCCGGCCCAATAGGATCATAATCAGGGGCAGCTCAAAGATAATTCCGAAGGCGAAGATGAAAAGGAGGGAAAAGGAGATGAATTTTTTTACGGAAATAATGGCCTCCAGATGGCTGCTCTGATAGCTCAAAAGAAACTTGACCCCGTACGGCAGGGTGATAAAAAGACAGAAAGCGGCCCCCAGGTAGAATAAAAAAACCGCTCCGATCCAGAAGCTGATCATGATTTTCCGGGACAAAGGGTCAAAGACGGCCCGCAGGGCCGCCAGGACCTTAAACAATAAAAAAGGCATGGTAATAAACAAAGACGAAAATAAGGCGATATTGAGCAGGGCCAGGAAAGTTTCTGAAAGCCCGTAAAAGGCCAGGGAAACGCCGGTATGCTTTTGTAAAAAATTTAAAATCGTTTTGGCAAAACCGTATCCGACAACCGCAAAAACCAGGACGACGATTCCCAGTTGGATCAGGGCCTTTCGGAAGACCTCGAGAAAGGCGATGATTCGATCCGGATTTTCAATGGTATCCATCAGGGGCCGCAAAGGGAAAACCTCCTGGTGCCATCAGATCGGCTGTAATTTTTTTTTGATTTCCGAACAATGGGTCTGGAAGGCCAGGTCCAGTAAAAGTTTCAGGGGGCTTTGAATTTCCTTCAGCGGCGGTAAAGGCCGAAGAAAGGCGCCCTCCTCACGACCCGGATCAATCGATTTCAGAATCATTTTTTCCTCCAATAAAGGAATGGCCCGAGGATCGCTGTTTTCCCCCAAAACCCCTCTCAAGTCATCCCTGTTCTCAACGGAATGAACGAGAGACAGGATATCGGAAAGGTTATAGCAGGAGGTAAATTGGGCCAGGTCTTCATTGAACAAACCCACTTTTTTTTGGTGCGAGCGGAAGGTATTCCAAAGGGCATCTTCCTTGATTTTTGCCGATTGATATAAAGAAAAAACCAGCTTTTTAAATTTTCCTTTGGCCGTCAAGGCAAAAGGGATTGCGCACTCGGCCGGGGAAAGATCGTCGCTCGGACTTTTTAAATCCGGTTGGACCCGTGGAAGCAAGTCTTCCCTTTGGATCAGTTTCAAAAAAGCCTGGCTTTCTCCTTGACCGACCAGGGTCTGACAAATCCTGATCAGATGGGGCAGTACCCCCCGGGTCCAGACCTCCTCCAGTTTTTTCCTTTCCCGGAGAAGGTCTTCCCGTTCCTCTTCCAGGGCCTTACGGGTCCCGAAATAATTTTCAGCGATCTCTTTTTTAACCTGATAGGCCAGGGCCGCGGAAATGTCTTTAACCGGGGGGGTCATAACTTATTCCTTCTCGGTCTCCTGGAGTTGCTTCATCGACATCCCCTCTCTCCCCAGCGAAAAGAGCCCCAGCAAAATCGAGGGGATAAAACCTACAACCCATAACAAAAGGGAAAAACTTTTAGCCAAATTAACCTCGATCCCCAAAAAAATCAAGGCCGCGGCGCAAGCCCAATGGAAGGTCCCGATAAAACCGGGAGCGGAGGGGATGCTCACTCCAAAGGCCAGGACCACCAGAAGAAAGAAAGCAGCCAGGAGGGGAAGATTAAGGTGAAAAGCCATAAACAGAAGGTAAAAAGACAGACTGATGACCACCCAGAGAAAGCAGGAATAGCCGATGATGACCCAAATATCCTTAGTCCTTTGCAGTATCTCAAGACCCAGGACAAAGGAGTCTATGGTTTTGCTGATTTTATGGGCTAATCCCTGAGGGAGACGCTTCAAGAAAAATCCGATCAACCGGTTGGCTTTCTCATTATGATAGCGCAAGGCCAGGAGCAATCCCAGGATGATCAGATAGACAAAAAAAGAAAGAAAGCCCGCCATTTTGATATGATACTGGGTAAAAACCCGGGATTGATCCGGAGGGAAAGGCATCATGATAATGACCACCAGGAATATCAACAGGATGGTAAACCCATCAAACAATCTCTCGACGACGATGGTCGCAAAGGAAGCGGTCTTGCTGATCTTTTCCTTGCTGCCCAGGACATAGGCCCGAACAAATTCTCCCACCCGGGCCGGGAGAATATTGTTGGCCATAAGTCCAATGGCCGTGGCATAAAAAAGGGGGCTTATTTTGATTTTTTTTACCGGAGCCAACAGATATTCCCATCGTTTGGCCCTGACCCAGACGCTGAAAAGATTGATGGCAACGAGAGGAAGGAGATAAAGGTATTCCACACTTTGAAAAACATTCCAGATACTGACCAGGTCGATCTTTCTGAAAAATAGGATCAGAAAAAAAAGGCTCAGGAGGAGTCCGATCCAATAACCATATTTCTTCATACGATCTTCTTTATCTGGCGGCAGATATATTCAATTTGTTCCGAGGAAATAGTCAAGCCCGAAGGCAGGTAAAAACCCTGTTCAGACAGTTTCTCAGCCACGGGATAAGGTCCGACTTTCTTGACCTTCCCGCCCCTTCCGCTAAAAACCGGCTGCCGGTGCATGGGAACAAAAAAAGAGCGGGTATCAATCCCCTTCTTTTTTAACCGTTCCATCAATTGATCCCGGGAACAGCCGCATTCCTTTTCCACCAGAATCCCGTACATCCAGTAGACGCTTTTGGCCCAGGGCTTTTCTATAGGCAGTCGAAGCCCGGGAATATTCTGCAGACCCTTTTCATATTCTTTGGCCATCCGCCGTTTCTTCTCAATGTGGCTGTTTATTTTTTTTAACTGAGCCACCCCCAACGCCGCCTGCAAATTGGTCATCCGATAGTTAAATCCTAAATCGGTATGAAGAAATCTTTTCCCCGGGGAATGGGCCAGGTCTTTTAACCGCCTGGCTTTATCGGCCAGTCGGGGATCGCTGGTTATCACCATGCCCCCCTCGCCGGTCGTAATTATTTTATTGGCATAAAAACTGAAACATCCGAAGGCCCCGAAACTGCCGCACTTTTTCCCTTTATATTCCGCTCCGTGGGCTTCAGCGGCATCTTCGATGACGGCTATGGAAAAACGGTCGGCCATCGTTAGCAGAGGATCCATATCCACCGGATGACCATACATATGAACCGGCAGGATGACCTTGACCTTGATTTTGCCTCGTCTTTCCTGGTTTCGGAGGTAGGAGGAAACCCGCTCCGGATCCATATTATAGGTTTCCGGATCGGAATCAATCAATACCGGGGTGGCCCCGCAATAACGGACGGCAAAGGCCGTGGCCGCCATGGTGAAGGTGGGGATCAGGACCTCGTCTCCGGGGCCGATCCCTAAGGAGGCCAGGGCCAGATGAAGGGCCGTGGTCCCGCTGGTGGTGCTGATCCCATAGTTTAGACCGCAATAATGGGCGAATTTTTCTTCAAACTGAGTTAGATATTTCCCCTGAGAGGAAATCCAATTCGTTTTCAGACAGGACAGGACTTTAGTAAACTCTTCCTTCCCCAAAAGGGGTTCGTTGACCGGTATCATCATAATTCTACGCCATCACTCCAAGAATTTATCTCTAACTTTTAATACTAAGGGCCAAGGGGGATCTTATTTTTGGGCCGATCGACGCGGCTCCCGAATGGGAGCCTTTCTTGAGGTCGGCAAAGCCGACCGTACTGTCGATCTAAAGAAAAGGCTTCTAAAGGAAGCCGGCGTTGTGACGACCGTACTGTCGATCTAAAGAAAAGGCTTCTAAAGGAAGCCGGCGTTGTCCACAATAACATCTTGAGCTTCTTTGCCGGGCCAAATTGTTTGCCTAAGTCTGAAGCAGGCCTTCACCATTGCCGGCAACGGGCGAAGGTGAAGGCCCTGCTTCGAATCAAAGTTTGCTGGACTGGCCGGGATTGGGCGATAAGTCACCTTTTGGATAATCCCCAAAAATAAGATCCCCCTTGGCCCTCCCGCAATTTCAAAATAGTTTTTTTAAAAAAACTCCTTATCTTCTATTCCGGCGTAAGGCCCTTGCTTCACTTCCAGTATCTTGCTCGGTTCCAAAATCTTGATTCCATGGCCGCCATAGGCCAGCAAGATGGTATCCCCGCGGGATAGAACCCGGGTGGTGATCAATTCCCTGTTTTCTTTGTACAGGGAGATCTCAATCTTCCCTTCGATCAGATAAAGGACTTCCTGGGTCACCCGCACATCTCTGGCAATCAGGTTATGAACATGGGGTTTGACTTCATGACCGGGAGGATGAACCAGTATCCCGAGCTGCTGGGAAAAATCAAAAGGGCTGAAAAAGTTGACGCCCGGACGTGAAAATTCATTCCGGACGATAATGGCAATCGGTTTGCCTTCTCCCTCGATGCGCTCAACGGTTTCCATAAGGCCTTCTCTCTCCAGCCAGTCAATAAGAATCTCAATACAATAATTACCTAAGAAGGACCATGGGGGTCTTTTTTGGGGCCGATCGACTTTGTCGATCGTCCCCAAAAAAGACCCCCATGGTCCCTTTGGCAAGCTCATCTGTTTCATCTCCAGATTATTATGGGAACATTAATCACTTTTAAATCGAAGCCTTAATATGGTTCCAATATAACCTCGGCCCCTGGTCAGATATCCAATCCAATGGGTGGCCGTCTTGGATTCTCCGGAATGGCGGGGTTGACAGGTATAGGGTATTTCAAGGATTCGATAGCCTCTTTTATGGGCTCGATATAAAAATTCGATACAATACTCTCCATAATCTCCCTGCAAGGGGATGGTTTTTAAGATTTCCTTCCGGGTGCCGACGTACCCGCTGGTATAGTCTTTGATGGCCGGGGAGAGCACCAGGGAAGCAAACCGGCAGATCATTCTGCTTAGGAAAGACCCCAGAGGAGAATGCCCTTTCTCTTCCCCTCCGGGAATATACCTCGAGGCCACCACAATATCATTGGTTTTCAGGGCCTCCAGGAGCTCTGAAATCTTTTCCGGCGGTTGAGACCAATCACAATCCATCCAAAAAACAAGGTCTCCTTTTGCCGCCCCGATCCCCTCTTGCAGGGCCGAGGTCAGACCTCGCCGGCCGATCCGGCGGATTAAGCGGATTCTATCATTACTTTTTTGGAGATCCTCTGCCACCTGCCAGGTCAGGTCAGGAGAATCATCATCCACCACAATAATCTCACTGCCTTCCGGAAGTCTGGCTAAAAGGGCTTCGATCAAGAGGCCGATATTCCCGGCTTCGTTAAAAGTGGGAAGGATTACCGAAACCGGAACGGGATGCCGAAAACCGCTCATCGCCTGCCTCCTCCTCATGCCTCATCCAATCGAGGTACTGTTCGCCTTCTTCCTCTGGAGGTCTGGCTCTGAGTTTTTAGAACACCGGGTACCAAGTCTTTTTTATTCATCCCCCACTTCTATCCTGGTTACATCCTCATGGCCCGGGTCAGCAAATTCATCTCATTGGGATAATTGAGGGCGTCCCAGGGGAATATTTCCCCTTTTTGCCATCGCTGCCAACGCCGCAGATCTTCCTCCACCATAATCCGGACTAATTCTTTAAAACGCACTTCCGGTTGCCATCCCAATTGCTTTTGGGCTTTGGAATAATCACCACGGAGCAAACGTACATCAATCGGCCGCAGAAAGCGTTTATCTTTCTTGACATATTTTTTCCAATTCAGGCCCACCACCTCAAAGGCCTGCCGGACAAATTCTTCCACCGAATGGCATTCATTGGTGGCCACCACATAATCGTCCGGTCTTGAATGCTGGAGCATCATCCACATGGATTTAACATAATCACGGGCGTACCCCCAGTCCCTTTTGGCCGATAGATTGCCCAAAGGCAACTCCTTTTCCAGCCCGATGGCGATCTTGGCCACGGTATTGGTGATCTTTCGGGTCACAAACTCCAATCCGCGCAGAGGGGATTCATGATTGAACAGGATGCCGTTGACGGCAAAAATACCATATCCTTCCCGATAAATCCTGGTGATCCAGTACCCGTATATTTTAGCTGCGGCATAAGGGCTGGCCGGACAAAAGGGGGAAGTTTCATGAAGAAGGGTCTGGCCGTGATTTCCAAAAAGTTCACTGGTGGAGGCCTGATAAAATTTAATTTTGGGATTGACCTGCCGGATCACCTCCAGGATGCGGGGTACGGCCAAACCGGAGACATTGGCCGTCCCTATGGGTTCTTCAAAAGAGGCTCCCACGAAACTCTGGGCCGCCAGGTTATAAACTTCATCCGGCCGGGAACTGATAATCGCCTCGGTGATGGAGGCCGTATCAATTAATTCCACTGGCATCAAGCTGATTTTTTTTTTTTTTTTCAGATACTGAATCCGCCAGAAATTGGGGGTGGAAAGCCTTCGGAAAGTCCCGAAAACTTGATAGCCTTTCTCCAACAAAAACCGGGCCAGATAGGCCCCGTCCTGTCCGGTGACCCCGGTAATTAAGGCTCTCTTTTTAACCGTTTTCGCCATCGATAAATCCTCTCTCCCATCTTCAGCTTCTTAATCGTAAGGCCAGGACGGCCTTGGTATAACTTACCAGATATTTCATGAAATCCGTCTTGCTTTCACCGCCCAGGCGGAATTCATAGATCACCGGAACTTCCCGGATGACAAAGCCGGCTTTACGGGCAAAATGGATCAGACGAATGCAGTAATCACCGTATCCGTAAAAAATCGAGCGGTTTTTTAACTGGGTCACCACCTTCTTTTTAAAGACCAGAAAGCCGCTCAGGTTGTCTTTTACCGGGGATCCCAAGACGAGACGGATAAAAACATTAAAAACCCAGCTGCCCCAGTAGCGCAGTCGGGAGGTCTTCATCCCCCCTCCGGAAATGTATCGGGAGCCGATAACCAGATCCGCTTCCGGGATTTTTTCCAGGAGCCTGACCAGGGACTTAGGGTGGTGATTAAAATCCGTATCCATAACGGCTATAATATCGGCTTTGGACTGCTCGATTCCTTTGGCGATGGCCGTGGCCAAACCCCGTTCTTTTTTTCTGAGAATGAGAGAGACCTCCGAATGAGAAGCAAACCTTTTCCGGACCAGATCCGCCGTTCCATCCGGGCTGTTGTCGTCCACCACAATAAGTTGGGCTTTGAACGGCAAGGGAGATAAAACATCCAAAATGGCTTGGATCAAGTCTCCGATGTTTTCCTTCTCATTATAGGTTGGTAAAACAATAGAAAGTTTGATGGTCCGATTCCCTTATCTATCAAGATAGCTCTGGATTAATTCTATGACCTGGTTCTGTTCCGAGGAGGTTAGATTAAAGCCTGAGGGCAGGGAAATCCCCCCTTTTGAAATCCGCGAGGCCGCCGGAAAAGTCCCGAAACCATGGTAAGGAGGCAGATCGGGTATCGGATAAAACACCGGCCGACTTTCCACCTGGGCCTGAGCAAGAAAGGTGATCAGATCATCTCGATTCTTTTCGATTTCCGGTTTTAATATAATACTATAGAGCCAATAAACCGACTTGGCCCAGGTCTCTTCAGCCGACAAAATAAGACCTCTATTTTTCTTAAGGCCCTGAGTGTAACGGTCGGCTATTTCCCTTTTTTTTTCAATCAGCCTCCCCAGTTTGGTCATTTGCCCCAAGCCGATGGCGGCCTGGATATTGGTCATCCTAAAGTTGTAACCCACTACGGGGTGCCAATACTTTATTTTCTTAGACATCCCGTGGTCACGCAGGATTCGGGCTTTTTCCACCCATTCCGGATTGTTGGTGACGATCATCCCCCCTTCCCCGGTGGAGATGATCTTATTCCCATAAAAGCTGAAACATCCCATATGGCCCAAGGACCCGACTTTTTCGCCTTTATATTCGGCCCCATGGGCCTCGGCCGCATCCTCAATGACCCACAATTGATTTTCCTCGGCCAGTTTCATTATCGGCCCCATATCGGCCGGATGGCCATAAAGATGAACCGGGATGATGGCCTTGGTCCGGTTGGTGATCAAGGGCCTAAGCTTTGAGGGATCCAAGGTCCAGGTCCTTTCATCCACATCGGCAAAAACAGGTTTGGCCCCGGTATAAAGCACGACATTGGCCGAGGCGATAAAGCTTAAAGCCGGAACGATTACCTCATCTCCCGGACCGATCCCCAAGGTCAGCAAGGCCAAATGCAAAGCCGTGGTTCCATTGGAGGTGGCCACACCGAATCGGGTGCCGCAAAAACCGGAAAAGGCGGTTTCAAATTCTTCGATATATTTTCCCTGGGAGGAAATCCAGCCGCTTTTCAAACAATCCATGACCAGATCGATCTCCTCATGATCGATCCATGGCTCTGAAATTGGAATCATAGCAATCCTTAACAAGCAGAGACTATCGATCGTCTCAAAAATTAATTGGGTCCACTTTAACCAAAATGGGAAATAAAGTCAAAAGGTTTCCAGGAAGGTCCGAGGTGCCCCTCCAGCCTCTGAATAACACGCCGATGGATCCCTGCTATCGGTCGATTATCTCTGATCCCATCAGGGACCAAATGGTTACGGCCTCCCCTGGCCGTCGTCTGGTTAGATTCTAAAATCATAAGTCTGAGAATTTATCGCTCACTTTCGATACTAAGGACCAAGGGGGGTCTTATTTTTGGGCCGATCGACTTTGTCGATCTAAAGAAAAGGCTTCTAAAGGAAGCCGGCGTTGTCCACCTTAACGCCCTGAGCTTCTTTGCCGGGCCAAATTATTTGCCTAGGTCTGAAGCAGGCCTTCACCATCGCCTGCAACGGGCTAAGGTGTAGGCCCTACCTCGAATCAAATTTTGCTGGACTGGCCGGGATTGGGCGATGAGTCACCCTTTGGACAACCCCCAAAAATAAGACCCCCCTTGGTCCGTCCCGCAATTTCAAATAGGTTTGATTAGGTTTTTTACTCGGCCGTCATCTCCTGAAAAACGAGATCATGAATGAGGGGCCTGAAGGATTTTATTTTTTCATTGGCCCGTGTGGGGTGGATGCGGTTGCTTAAAAGAATAACCAAAAGATCCTTTTCCAGATCCAGCCAGAAAGAAGTTCCGGTAAATCCCAGGTGCCCCACGCTTTTGGGAGAAAAATACCGGCCGGCGCTGGAACCCGTCTCTGCCGGGGTGTCAAAACCCAGGGTTCTGGTTGTTCCTCTTGGCCGGTCTTCCCTTTCCCAGAAGATTCGAACCAAGGAACCATCAAAAAGGCCTGGCCTGTTGGGCCGGTCATAGGCCTTTTTTAAGGCCTGCAACAAGTTAAAAATTTCAAAGGCCGTACCAAACAATCCGGCCTGCCCGGAAACCCCACCGACCGCATAGGCATTTTCGTCATGGACTTCCCCCCGAAGAATTTTTTTTCGCCAGGGACAATCTTCGGTGGCGGCATAAAGGTTAGGCTCCGACACACCGGATGAAACTAGGGGCCGAAATCCGGTCCGGACCAGTCCCAAAGGGTCATAGATGGTTTTTCGAATCCAGGGGTCCATCCTCTCCCCGGCTGCTTCCTCAAAAATCCAATCCAGGACTATGAAACCCAGATCGCTATACAAGGTTTGGCTGCCCGGCGGATATATTAAGGGTTCCTTAATGACCCAATCCCGGAGTATCGCTTTTTTATTTCCCGGTTGACGGACGAGGTCGGAATAATAGGGTTGGTAGGCCGGGAATCCGGCCGAATGGGACAAAAGCTGTCGCAGGGTAATTGCTTTTTGTTCCGGATAATAAAATCTTTTTGCCAGAGATTCCAGGGATTGATCCAGGGATAACAGACCCTTTTGGACCAGGATCATGATTCCCAGGGTGGTCGCCAATGGCTTGGTTAAAGAGGCCAGATCAAAGATGGTGTCTTTTTGAAGAATCTGTTTTTCGGGAAAGATCGAGGAATGACCGAAGGCCTGATGAAAGAGTATTTCATCCCCTCTGGCGGCCAATAAAACCGCCCCGGGGAAAACCCCCTCCTTAACCCCTGACTCCATCAACTGGCTGATCTTTGGAAAAGAAGACATAAGTTACACATCTATCTCTTGCTGGATAAATTCTCGTCAGGCGTGAGGCGCAAGGCGTCCGCTAAGAAAGATTTCCGACTAAGCCATCATCACCGGATGATCAGAACGAAACCCGGTAACGGCTTTTCGCCTTACCCCTGACGCTTTACGCCTAACGGTCATTCAGTCCTACAGATCAACCGTCAGCAAACCTCTTTCGGCATCTATGAAGGCCGGGGCTCCCACCGGGAGGGGGATATTTCGGGAACCATGTCCGACCGGTAATCCGGTCCAGACCGGGATTTTCGAATTCCCTATAATCTTTTTAACCAGGCTCAGGGGGAATTCTTTGTTATCGGACCCGGTAAACTTTCCCAGGAGAATGGCTGAAACCCTGTCGAGACAACCCCTCAATCTTAGGTGCATAAAAAGACGATCGACCCGATAGGGATCTTCACCGCAATCTTCAAGGAAGAGAAGGGCCTGGTTCCAGTCCGGTTCATAGGGGGTTCCTATCAGGTGAGTCAGCATCGTTAAATTTCCGCCAAGCAGGGTACCCCGGGAACTTACCGGGGATATAGCCCGTTTTAGGTCCAGGGGTATTTGAATCGGATAATGACCCCTCAGAGTGGCCTGAAGCCTGTCCCGGGAAGAAGGAATCAACTGGGACAGCGTGGTCAGCATGGGACCATGAAAAACCAATAAACCGGCTTCTTTCCACAAGGCCGACAATAACACGGTGACATCACTGAATCCCATAAAAAGTTTCGGATACTCTTTTATTTTTTTGAAATCCAGAAAATCCAGGATCCGCATGGCCCCATATCCGCCGCGGGAGCAGAGGATGGCCTTTATTCCCGGATTGGTAAAAAGCCCCATTAATTCATCGGCCCGTTCCCGGTCCGTACCGGCCAGGTACCCTGTCCGGCCAATTCCTTTTCTACCCGAGATTACCTTATATCCCCATTGCTTCAGGAAATGAACACCGGACTGGAAGGCTTCAGCCTTAAAAGGACTGGCCGGAGTGGCAATCCCGATGGTATCTCCGGGTTTAAGAAAGGGGGGGACGGTAAATTTTTTTTTCTTCATAATTTATAACCGAATTTCCGGAGTATATCTTTTCGCCAGTGCCTGCCGTCTTCATTTTCCACTCCTTTAGGAGAATAGCCGTCGACGACGCCTAACACGCCCCGGCCCTGATCAGTTTGAGCCACAATGACTTCCGTTGGATTAGCTGTGGCACAAAAGATCGAGCAGACTTCCGGACAGTTTTTGACGGCATTCAGGACATTGATGGGAAAAGCCTGACGAAGAAGGATATTAAAAGTATGACCGGCCCCGATTTTTATGGCGTTGTTAACGGCCGAGGCCTCTAAATCCGGATCGTTGCCCAGGCTTCGAACCAGGCAATCTCCCGAAGCTTCACAAAAAGCCAGTCCGAACTTGATCCCCGGCACGGATCCAATAAGGATTTCATAAAGATCTTCAACGGTTTTGATGAAGTGGGTCTGTCCAAAGATAATATTGGCCCCTTCCGGAATTTCTAATTTTTGAACGGTCAGTTCCATGGGTTTTCCTCCATCTATGGCTCAAACCTCATAGCCGAAAGCTCTAAGTTTAGAATGAAAACAACTTGTCCTGCCTCGTCACCCGTCACTGGTCACTCGTCACATCTTTTTAGGGCATCTCCAAGACTTCCCTGACTTTCCGGGATAATTCGGAAATCGTATAAGGTTTTTGTATAAAGGCCTTACACCCGCTCTCAATAAGCTGGGTGGCTTGTCCGTCGAGACTGTACCCGCTGGAGAGAAGCACCTTCACCTCGGCTTTAATCTCCTTAAGCTGATTGAAAGTCTGACTCCCCTTTAAGTCAGGCATGATCATATCTAATATAACTAATGATATTTCCTTGTTTTTATTCTTATAAACCGAAATTGCTTCCTGACCGTTATTGGCCGACAAGACCACATATCCCAAATTCTGCAGAATTTCCCTGGTTACATTCAGAATCACTTCCTCATCATCCACTAATAATATTGTTTCATTCCCCCGAACCGCTTTCTCGGGGGGTCTTTTCTCAACAATCATTTTTTTATCCGTTGCCGGAAGATAGATGGAAAAGGTGCTTCCCTGTCCCTTTTGACTCTTGGCAAAAATGCTCCCGCCATGGCTTTTAATAATCCCATAGACCATGGCCAACCCCAAACCGGTCCCCCGCCCCATCTCTTTGGTGGTGAAAAAAGGCTCAAAAAGCCTTTCGATAATGCTGTCATCCATCCCCTCTCCGGTATCCATTATGGAAATCTTCACATATTTACCGGGATTGAGTTGATAAGACCCCCGGGAAGTAAAAAGAATGTTTTCGGTCTCCAGACAAAGGGAACCTCCTCCGGGCATGGCCTGCCAGGCGTTCATATACAAATTTAACAAGGCTTGTTCGATCTGACCCTGGTCCACTTCAACAGTCCAGAGATCCTCCTGAAATCGGCGGTGAATACGAATTTCCTTCTTGGTCCTGCCAAACATTTCAGAAGACTGTTGGAGAATTTGATTGATATCCAGAGATTTTACTTCATATTTCCCACCCCGGGCAAAACCCAGTAACTGCCGGGTCAAGTCCACACCGCTCTGAACCTGTTGGTTGATTCCGATCAACTTATCATAAGAAGGGTCCTTCTCGTCACACTTCATGAGAATAAGTGAGGTATACCCCTGGATTCCCATCAGCAGGTTATTAAAGTCATGGGCAATCCCCCCGGCCAGGGTGCCGATGGCTTCCATTTTTTTGGCCTGGCGAAACCGGACTTCAAAAAAAGTCTGTTCGGTAATATCCCTTAAAATGCCGACCAGGCTGACCACCCGCCCTTCAGAATCAAAATTGGGAGCTCCGCTGGCGCTGAAGATCCTTTCTTTCCCATCCCTGGTCAAAAAGGTTCCCAGAGTTTCGGGGATAATTTTCCGATCCTCCCAGACGATATTAAAGAGTTCTCGAAATTTATCGGAGTCGTTTTCTTTGACAAACTCGATGAATTTTTTTCCAATCACTTCCGATGGAGAATAGCCTAATATCCTTTCCATGGCCGGATTGACATAGGAAAAAAAACCTTCTTTGTTCAAGGCATAAATAATATCCGGGGTATTTTCACTGAGGGATCGAAAGCGTTCTTCGCTTTCCTGCATTTTCTTAAAGGAAGCGGCATTGACCAGGTTGATGGCTATTTGAGGGGCGATTCCCATCAAAAGGCTCAAATCTCCCTTGGTTAAAGGTCTTTTGGAAGTCAGGTTGTCCACCAGGAGAATGCCCAGGGATTCCTTTTTGAAAATAATCGGCACACAGATAAAGGACTGGGAGCCGGCCCGGCGAAGGAATTCCAAACTTTTCGGAGAAATCTTTTTGGCCACCTCGTCCGTGTTGTTAATCATAAAAGGGGCTTGCCTCTTAAAAGACTCTACCACCAGACCCATGGATTGCGGGTTATCCAGACGAAATTCAATTCTATTAAAATAGGCTTCGTCTTCTTGATCATATCCATAGCCGGTGATGAAGTTCAGCCGGGTTTTTTCCGGATCGGCCAGCAGGATCATTCCCCGGTCAAAGTCCAGCCGTTTTCTCATGGCTTCCATGATGGCCCGGAGAGAGACATCGATATCCAGAATCATGGCCAGGGTTTGGCCGATTTCCTTGACCAGCAGGACCTCGTTATAACGTCGGTTGGCTTGAATAAGTAAGGCTTGAGAGGCTTCACTTTCCTTGGTTATGTTTTCGATCAGTCCCTTTTTTTCCACATACCCTGAGATATTAATGACCCCCAGGTTGAACAAAAGCCCGACAAAAACCATCCAAATCCAGGAGGAAAACGGCCAAACAAAAAAAGCACCTGCCCCCAGGACCAAACTCAATCCCATAGTATAGTATTGGATCAATTTCCAGACATAGGATGGGGTCTTTTCCCAGGAAATGAGATACTGGCAAAACCGGCCTCCTCTATGGACACAAACCGGATGATCCACCCGGGCCAGTTTTTTAGTAAATAATTTCGCCAGAATTTCCAACATCCCGATACGGTTTTCACACTGGAAATGATTTTCCTTCACTCCGGCTTTCAATTCGACGCAAATTTCGACCCTTCTCCTTCCCAATTTCTTGACTTTATAGGTAGTGGCTTGACTGATTTTATTGGCGAGTTTTTCCACCACCAGGTAACTCATGAAAGGGGTCAGAAAACCCAAAGCATATCTGCGTAGCAGACCAAGGGCGTTACCCGAGACCGAAAAGCGCCCCACCTCCCGGGAAAGATTAGGATTATCGGTCAGCTGACTGAGCATCTCATGGAAGCGGTCGATTTGCCTTTGGGTCAGCCACTGCGCGCCTTCTTCGACCTCATGCGGTTCGATCCCCGCGTATTCCAGGACATCATCGGGATCTATTTGGGGGTAGAATTTTCGAAGATATTCCACATAATTTTGTAAAAGTCGACTATTGTAAAGAGGGGTATCTTCCATAATCTCTTCCAAAATTACCGAATGACTTGTTTTCCCAAACTAATAAATCAGGTGCCGGCTATATCCAGCTTCTCAATTCTAACACCCTCCGGCCCTAAATAGGCTTCTCTTTGGATCTTTTCCCGGGAGAAAAAAGCCTCCCTGAAGGCTTCCTGCATGCTGCCGGAGACTGACCCGCCTTTTATCGGAATTTTTTGCCCTTTAGTGAGAAAATACCCGGTTCGAATCTCGCCGGAAAAGGCCCCGGTGATCGGGTTGGGTTCAAAGGTGGAAAACCGCAGCAAATGATAACAGGGACCCTCTGCCAGAAGATCCGGGAAAGACCTTGTTCCATTACCGACCTCCCGGTTGGAGAAATCCCCTGTGGCCTCTTCCAGCAAATAATCGGCATAGCGTTTGCTGTTCATCCGTTGTCGGAAGACATTTTCTTCAATGACCTGAACCCGGTGGAGCGGCAGGCCCAGGTCGTCAAAGGCCCGGGTTTTGATTCCCCCGGGCAGACCTGGATTGCTGTAAAGACTTAGGGCTTCCCCTCTCAGATCGGGGATCACCGGAAGGTTGATTTTCAAATGGGACCAGTTTTGAAAACGGGCCGGACCGGAAGACTGGAGGCAATAATAATTAAAAAGGGTGTCCAGGGCCTCTTCCGAAAAAACCACTGGAAAACTCCCCCCCCGGGGGAGCCGGGCTTCCAGTGATTCGCCGGCGTATCGGGCATATTTTTCCCCCATTTCCTTTAAACGGAGGTCCTTATAAAATCGGGCTTGTTTCATTCCCTGGGTTTCCCCTTCCAACGAGGGGGCTTTGCCCGCCAATAAAACAAATTCCACCAGAAGATCTGTCGCCTCCTCCACCTGTTCCAGACCGTTCGAGTTTATCAGATAAAATACCTGGTCCTCAATAAATATTTCCGTGGAACTTCGCTTGACCTTTTCCAAAGGTATTTCCCCCAAATCTTCCTGGATGCGGTCCAGATAGGAATAGGGGAGTTCCCGGACTTCCGAGTCCAGCAATTGAACCCGGTCGTAGCTTAATCCCTTCTCCGGCAAATTAAAGAGCGGATTGGTCACCAGAGTGGCCATTTCCAGGCCCAGGGCCAGTTTTTCCCCGACAGGATCCCCTTCGGAGAGAGAGACGGTAGATTCACCAAGGCATTTTTGCCCCTGGAATTCATGTTCCTTATAGAGGACGGCCACCAATTTTTCTGTTTCCACCATCCTTTGAGATTCAATCTGATCGAAAACAAGATAACGCTGATAGCTTTTTTTCCGAAGATGGCGAATCTCCCAGGCCGAAATCCCAGGGAGATCTTCAATCAAGGACTGGAGGTGCCTCAGGTCCATGGAGCCCCTTAATATTTTTAGCAGGTAATTTATTGATAAATGTTTACTTTTTAATCGATTAAACATACTATGGAGCCCATTGGACAGTCAAGGGAAACAATCGAAAAAAACTCTAACCAAACCTATTTGAAATTGCGGGGTCCTTAGTTTCGAAAGTGAGAGATAAACTCTCAGACTTATGATTTTAGAATCTAATATAAAGGAGTCCTTTCTGATATCAGAAGGACAGGTATAAACTTGAAAAAACTTTTGTTAATAAACCCGGTCAGTCAAAGAAGCGGTTTTCTCTTGAGTAAATCTTCGAGTCCCCCCCCTTTAAGCCTGGCCTATGTAGCCGCGGTCACCCCTCAGAACTGGGAAGTGAAAATATGGGATGAAAATTTTACCCCCTTTGAATTTGAAGAGGCGGACCTGGTGGGGATTACGGCCTTTACCAGCAACATCAACCGGGCTTATGAAATTGCCGGAATATACCGGGAGAAAAAGATAAAAGTCATTTTTGGGGGCATTCATGCCTCCATGTTGCCCGATGAAGCCCTGCAATTCGGGGATTCGGTGGTGGTCGGGGAAGTGGAAGGAATCTGGGACCGGGTGATCCGGGACTTTGAGAATAACGCTCTGCGGCCCAAATACCTCGGTCCTCAGCTTGATTTGACTCAAACCAAGGTCATTCCCCGGCGGGACTTATTAAATACCAACTACCTCTGGAATTCGGTCCAAACTTCCCGCGGCTGCCCCTTTAATTGTTATTTCTGTTCGGTCTCCAACTATCTGGGCCGGGAATATCGGCAACGCAACCCTGAAGATATCTTAGAGGAGATGGATCAAATCCCGGGCAAATTCATTGCCTTTATGGACGACAACCTGATCGGGCACAGCCCTGAAAGCAGAAAAAGGGCCGGGGCCTTGTTTGAAGGCATGATAAAAAGGGACTACCAAAAAAAATGGTGGATGCAAACCTCGATCAACGCGGCGGAGGATGAACAACTGCTGGCGCTGGCGGCTCAAGCCGGCTGTATCTTTGCTTTTTTAGGGTTTGAAACGACCAGTCCCCAATTACTGAAAAATATGAAAAAAGGGATTAACCTGAAAATTGGGGCGGGAAATTATAAAAAGGTGGTAGATACCTTTCATAAATACGGAATAGGGGTTTTCGGAGCCTTTATAGTGGGAAACGACCATGAATCTCCGGAATATTATAAAAAGCTGGCCAAGGATGTGGTCCATTCCGGGATTGATATCGTCCAGCTCAGCATCATGACCCCGCTTCCGGGGACGGGTTTAATGGAACAAATGGAGAAGGAAGGCCGCCTGATTTACAAGGACTTCCCGGAAGACTGGAAAAAATATCGCTTATCCTATGTCGTTCATCAACCCAGAGGCATCGATGAAGAAACGATCTATCGGGGGGATAGTTATATTAAAAAAAAGATCTATTCTTTCCCCATTTATCCCTACCGACTTCTTAAATCTTTTTATAATTTAAAAAACGCCAAGAAATTTTATCTGGTGAAAAAATTTAATCAGGCCATGAAAAAAAGCTGGCAAAACTCTCATTATTATTCAAAATATCCCCATACGTTGTAGGCCCGAATCGAGCCCTTTAAACCGTCATGCCACACTTTTGGTGGCGTGACACCACGAGCCGGTCGGCTCTGCCGACCTAAACAGGAGGCCTCCAAGGAGGCCGGGCCATAAAAATAGACCGGAGCAGCGAGTAGCCTCAAACCCTATTTTCGTTTTTAAGAGGAAAATACCGTTCGTCTTGAATAGTTACCGGCAACGCACAGAATCCGATGGCAGATTTGTGGAATATTTATCATAATAGTGGGACCCTTTCCATCCTCTTTTCAGGGCCTGGTTGAACCTGTAGACGGCATAAAAGTTGGTCACATTTTTCATGCTGAGAAATGATTTTATCAGGCGATACTGGTTCCTGGGGAAAGAGTAAAGGTGATGTTTGATATAGTTATTGCCCTCATAGACGGTAACCGGATCAACCCCAACCGTTTTCTGCACTACATAAGATAATCGGTATTTTACCCAGTCATCAGGAAAATTTTCATAAAGCAGTCTGTTCTCTTTTCGCATCCTCTCCATTAATGCCGTTCCCGGAAGGGGGGTTAAGATAGTCATCTGAAGTACATCTACCCCCGCACTTACCAAAAAACGGGCCAGCCTTCGATAGTAGGCTGGAGATTCATGGTCGTTGCCAATAATGAAAGACCCTACCACACCGATTCCATTGCGGTGAAAAGCCTTTATAACCCTCCTGTAATTCTCTACTCCAACTTTAATATTGATCCCTTTCTTCATGGCCTTCAGGCTTTCTTCACTGATGCTTTCCAGTCCGATGAAGGCGAACATGCAGCCCGATTGTCCCGCCAGTTTTAGCAAGTTATCGTCATCGGCGGCGTTGATCGAGGTCTGCATCCACCACTTTTTATTCAGCCTTCCCCGGATCATCCCCTCAAACAATTCGATAGCCCTGCCTTTGCTCCCGTCGGTATACCCCACCAGATTGTCATCCAAAAAAAATACGTATTTCCCTTTGATCTCTTTCAGTTCATCGAGGACCTCCTCGGGTCTTCGTTGCCGGTATATCTGGCCCAGATATTTCGACACCGAACAAAAATCACAATTAAACGGACAGCCTCTGGAGGTTTGAACGGATTGAAAAAGATAATCAGAACTCATCAATTCCCGGCGGGGTTTTATTTTAAAATGAGCCAGATCCACTGGGGGTCCGGAATATAGGCCGGATAAACGATTATTTTCAAAGTCGCCGATAACTTTTTCCCATATCCCTTCGGCTTCTCCCACAACAACGGCATCCGCAAAATTCAAGGCTTCGTCCGGAAGCATGGAACTGTGGATCCCGCCAATGACGACTTTAATGTTTTTATTACGGTAACTCCGGGCCAGATCGTAGGCCCGGTTGATATTGCTGGTAAAGGCGGTGATTCCGACCAGGTCCGCCTCTTCTATTGGCAATTGTCCGAAGTTCTCATCGGCGATTTTGACCTCCCAGTTGGAAGGAGTGACTGCTGCCACATAAGCAAGACTCAAGGGTTGGGCGGTAGAAAATTTACTCAAGAGGCCTCCGCTTATTTGGGAGACCGGATTTACCAACAGGAGTTTTTTCATTCTCACCTTCCCTATATCTCTAATTTTCGATACTAAGGTCCAAAAAAAACCTTGGACCGTTTAACAATTTCAAATAGGAATGATTAGCTATCTGGGTGACACCCGGCAGGCAATCGGCCTGCTCTCCATTATTTTTTAAAAATTTATATCCGCCAGATAGTGGGTAATGGCCCCGTCGTAGTGATGGGTCAGGGCATAGACCTTCTTGGCCAGATAAAACCGGGTCTTAAGAGTAGTTTCCCCCCGGGCTTTTAATTCTCCAAGGACTTTTTCATAATCGGCCGGATCGGTCAGAACGGTCACATCCTGAAAGTTTTTGGCGGCTGCCCGAAGCATGGCCGGCCCTCCGATATCGATATTTTCGATGGCCTCTTCCAGGGTGCATCCGGGTTTGGCCACCGTTTTTTCAAAGGCATAGAGATTGACGACCAACAGATCAATCGGTTCGATGCCCAGGGATTCCATCTGTTTCCGGTGCTGGGCCTCGTTCCTGCGTCCCAAAAGCCCGCCATGAATTTTAGGCTGAAGGGTTTTAACCCGGCCGTCCAATATTTCCGGAAAGCCGGTGTAGGCTGAAACTTCGGTCACCGGGATGCCGGCTGCTTGCAAGGTCTTGGCCGTTCCCCCCGTGGAAAGTATTTCAAAACCCAGGGCCGCCAACTCTTGGGCCAGTTCGGTGATCCCTGACTTGTCCGTTACACTGATCAATGCCCGCTTTTTGCTTGCCATTTTTTCACTCCTGTTCATTTAAAATGTGAAAATATTGGTTTCGTATCAATTTAGCATTTTGAAAAAACCAAGCTATTTTTACCGCAGAAAACGCAGACAAAACAGATTTAGCTATATGATCTTATTGACGACCTGTCAATCAGATCCTCGTCTGCCTTTCGGGCAAGCAGGTTTCCTCCGGCGGTTTTCCGCCGGAGGAAAAGTCAGTGGTCGTCTGCGTGGGTTTGCGGCAAAAAGATTCTAATAAACGACTAAAATATTACTTAGTTTCTTCATTTCTCACGGGTCGGGGGTATCCCGGCCAGGGCCTTGGCCAATTTCATCTTTTTATCCAATTCTCCTTCCCGTAAAATCATCACCCTTTGGGCCTGCGGTGAACCGGCCCCGTGCATGGACTCCACCAGGGCCGTGCCTCCGGTCATGCTTTCGATCAGCCGGCCAATTTTGATCCGGTCTTCAACAGGCAAATGAGCCACGCCGGAGAAATATTTTTTCACTAAACCGCCCACGTCTTCGCTTTTCAGGTCGTATTCGCTGGGCAGGGTAGCCAGAAATCCACCGGCCAGATCGGCCGCCAGCCGGGCGACCTCGAAATGAAAACGGGTCACATTCTGCTTGCCCACATTGGCCAGCATGGTATCCACCATATAAGCCCCCGAAGGGGTTGGACAGCCTTCAGCCGCACAGGCGATGGAAGAACTGTACAAAGTCTCACCCAGATGGATCATCTCAGTAATCTTGTCCCGGACATGGGAGGCCTTTTCCGTACCCTGAATCTGGGTCAGATAGGCCACGGCCCCGGTTAAGACATCTATTAAACCGGTCTTGCACCCCCCGTAATTGGCCCGATGGTGAGCGGCGAAACGATAAACCAGCAGGCCGGTAAATTCCGTTTCGCCGTTCATGAATACCCGGTCCCAGGGCACGAAGACATTTTCAAAGGCAATGACCGCCTCGCCGCCGACTCCTCCGAAAACAGGATTTCCGGCATCGATGCGTTCCCTGTTCTCCTTGCGGTTGTCATTGGCCTGGCGGCCGAAAATCATAGTGACCCCCGGCGCATTGGCCGGGATGGCGCAGACCAGGGCATAATCCTTTGATTTTTCATCCATGGCCGTTGTGGGCATGATCAGGATCTCATGGGAATTGACGCCGCCGGTCATATGCAGCTTGGCCCCGCGGATTACCAGACCGTCTTCCCGTCGTTCGGCGATATGGAGATATTGGTCCGGATCGAATTGTTGGGCCGGGCCTTTGGAACGATCCCCCTTGGGATCGGTCATGGCCCCGACCACCATATAATTTTCCTCTTGAATCATGATCAGCCATTTTTTAAAGCGCTCCAAGTAATCGGTTTTGTGCTTCTGATCGATCTCAAAGGCCACGGAATAGACGGCGTTGATCCCGTCCAAACCCACACAGCGCTGAAAGCAGGATCCGGTCTTCTGTCCCAGAACGCGCAACAGCTTGACCTTTTTGATCAGATCTTCCACATTCTGATGAACATGGGTAAAGCGGCTGATGATCTTGCCGGTTAAATGGGAGACGGCGGTAGCCAAATCCTTATATTCCGGGTCGTTGGCCAGGGCATAAGTCACGGCCGCGGCCCGCACATGCGGTGCAGTGGCCGGATGGCGGGTCACATCCTTGATCTTTTTCCCTTTGTAATAAACGGTGTGGTTTAACTTCCTGAGACTTTTTAAATAATCCTGGGCGGTTTTAATTTTCATGATTCGTTCCTTTTCCGAATATTATTTTTTCAATAGATTAAAGTGTTCCCTTTTTTACCGTTTCAGCGGGGTCTATCGGTCTCGGATTGTTGGGACCTTCCAGGAGTGGGGAGGTTACCGGTCAGCCGACGATCAGTTCTTTCACCTGGCCCGCCACCTCCAACCCGGCATTCCTGCCCCTATCCTGCAGCAATATTTGTTTGCTCTTTTTGTCGAACAACCGGACCTCCACTTTAGCCGTCATACTTTCCTCAATTCGTCCACCCATAAATCCTAAAATGGGAGAGGCCAATTTTGTCGCCGCCTCCCGATGGACCAGGACTTCTAATCGATATTTCCCATTTTCCATCACCAGTTCCACCTTCTTTTGATCGGCAACAGATTTGCGAAGCCGGGTGAAATTGTAAGTGGAAAATTGAATCAAACGATCCCCTAACCAGATCCCGGCAATGAATCCCACAAAGGAGCTTCCCAGCCAGGGTATCTTGGCCAACGAGGTCTTGAATGAGATACCCGGTTAGTTAAAATGATTGGTCTGGATCCAAATATAGGCGCTGGGGAAGGAATGTCCCCAGTCTTTTTCCAGATACCCCCTGCCGTTTGAAAAATCAATCGTTTCCTGGCCGACGGTCAACCGTCCCTGAATGGTATGATCCATACTCAATACCCCATGATAGCATTCCATAAAAGGGACAAAGGAAAAAGGCCCCATGACGCCGGGAGAATACCAGCGGTTCGGCCAGGGAATCAAATGGTCAAAATGCAATTCCCCTTGGACGGCAGGCAAATCCAGTTTTAATTTTTCTAATGAAAAAAAATTGTTGGCCAGTCGAATTTCGAATTTACCGCTCTCGGGAAAAAATTCCTGAGCGCCAAAGGAATAATACTCAGAGGTAAGATTTTTTCCATCCAGAACCTGAACAAAGGCCCGTTGCGCCTCTTTTTCATCCATAGCGATTCCGGGAATAAAGGCCAAGGCCCTGGTTTCTTCGGTATTCACCACTTTATAATACCACCCCTCAAAAAACTTTCTGGTTTTTCCCCAACCATGATATTGTTCCGGGTGGAATAAGGCCTGGAGTTTATTTATCAGCAATAGAATTTTATCCCCGGGATTGTTTGTTTAGTCGGTCGAAAGGGGTCCGTCAGGTTAGTTTTTTTGATTTTCCTCGAATCCTCGAACCCTTGGCCCCCTGAATCCTTGATCATCTCCGACTCCTTTGCCGATGATCCATAATTTTAAAACATATCCGGCAGTTAAAGTCAATTTAAAAGGCAGACTCCCCGGGGAGCCCTTTGGATAAGAGGAAAGGATTGACTTTTAGGGAGATCATTAATATAACAGCACAAGAAAATTTCACCAGGGAGGAGAGCCTGGATTATGCAGAAATCCATCTTGATAGAACTTACCAAAACCCCCAAAACCAAACCGGACCAAAATAATTTGGGATTTGGGCATTATTTTTCCGATCATATGTTTATTATGAATTATTCCACGGAAAAAGGCTGGTATGATCCCAGGATTATTCCTTATGCCCCCCTGGAGCTGGAGCCTTCGACGATGGTCTTTCATTATGGTCAGATTATCTTTGAAGGACTGAAGGCTTACCGGACCGAAGATGGAAGGGTGTTATTGTTCCGTCCGGATAAAAATATGGAGCGAATCAATCGATCCAACGAACGGCTTTGTATCCCGCCTTTCGACCCAGGATTTGGAGTCGAAGCCATTAAAACAATCGTTTCCGTGGATAAGGAATGGGTACCGGATCAGGAAGGAACTTCTTTATATATCCGTCCCTTTATCATTCCCACGGATCCCTATCTGGGGGTGCGCCCCTCCAACACTTATCAATTTATTATCATTTTATGCCCGGTGGGGGCCTATTATCCGGAGGGGATCAACCCGGTCAAGATCTATGTGGAGACCCGCTATGTCCGGGCCGTCAAAGGCGGGGTCGGGTATGCCAAAACGCCGGGGAATTATGCCGCCAGTCTCAAGGCCCAGGTGGAAGCCAATCAAAAAGGATTTACCCAGGTGTTATGGTTGGACGGAGTGGAAAAAAAATACGTGGAAGAAGTGGGCACCATGAATGTCTTTTTCAAAATCAAGGGAGAGGTAATCACACCGAGCCTGGAAGACAGCATTCTGGCCGGGATAACCCGGGATTCAGCCCTCCAGTTGCTTAAGACCTGGGGGGTCCCGATCCGGGAAAGAAAAATATCCATTCAAGAAATTTATGACGCTCATTCTCAAGGAACCCTGGAAGAGGCGTTCGGGACAGGAACCGCGGCGGTGATTTCCCCCATAGGAGAGCTAAGCTGGGACGGACGCCGTATCTCCATCAACCAGGGAGAAATCGGGAAGGTTTCGGCCGAGCTTTACCGGACCATTACCGGGATACAGAAAGGAGTTCTGAAAGACGATCCGGGCTGGACCGTAGAAGTGAAATAAATTCTTAAATGCTTTGAATCCTGAATTCTGAATTCAAGGATTTCTTAACTCTCCAGGGCCTGAGAAACCTCATCCAGCAAGGTATTAAAGGTATCCAGGGTTCCGGACAATTCGGCTTCCAACTCCTGAATCCGCACCTGGGAAGCGGTTAACTCTGACTGGAGCTGGTCCACTTCCTGGGAGAGGGCCTCTTTTTCCTGGTTGGCCTGCTCCAGATTTTCCCTCAAGTATTGAATCTTGTCCAGGACTTCTCTTTTCCAGCGATCTACGGTTTCTTTGACCGGCGGATTTTTCAGGCCCCCCCCCTCCTGGGAATCCTCCATCAGCCCGGGTTGTTCCTGAGGGGCCGGAAAGACGGCCGGGGCGTAGGCTTCATAGATATCACTCATCATTGATCTCCTTGTTCAGGTATTTAAATTTGCACTTTGCAATTTTCAATTTGCATTTTCAAATTCCGGCTTGTCCGGGCTAGGTGTCGGGGGAAAAACTTTTTTTAAAAAATGGACCACCTTCTTAAGGTCCCGGGCCGCAATCGATTGGGGGGCGAAGGTGGTTACCGGGAGTTGGTTCTTGATGGCTTCAGAAAATTTTGGGTCTTCCCGCACCGCAACCGGCATCAAAAATTTTTGATAATACTTTTTTAAGGCCTCCCGATTCTCCCGGTCCGACGGCCGGTGGTTGTTAAGTTTATTCATCAGGATCCAAATCATTTTAAAATCATAACGAAAATCCCGGTTTGTTTTTTCCAGGAAGGAAAAAAGGGTTTTTAGACTGAGGTAGGAAAAGACATCAGGCAAAACCGGAATAATAAGTGTTTTGGCGGCAAACAGGGCATTAAAAGTGATTAAATTCAGGCTGGCCCCCACATCTATCATAACCCAATCATAGGGAAAGGGGACCATGACCGACAAGGCGTCTTTGAGTTTCCATTCCGGCCAGGGCTGAGACATCAGGGCCGTATTCAGGTAAAGATGGTCCTCCGTGGCCGGAATCAAAGAAAGGTTCGGATGAGTGGTTGGGATAATCGATTTAACCAGGGTGGGTTCCTGAATCAGGGAATAATACAGGGAGGGTTTCCCAGCGTCCGGCCGGCCTTGAAGGGATTGAGTCAAATGCCCCTGGGGGTCCAGGTCGATCATCAATACCGAATGTCCTTCTTCGGCCAGGAGCCAACCCAAGGAACTGCACAAGGTCGTTTTCCCGGTCCCGCCTTTTAAATTGAAAAAGGTGATGGCGTTCATAATCTCTCCTCCCCCCAACGGCTGAGAATAAAAAGTATATTGGGATACTCCACTACTCCATCACTCCTACTTATCTGATTCAGAAATCTAATTTTGAATTATCTCTATTTTTTTACCATTTCGGTTTGTTCAGTTCCCATCAAACAAATTCGCCTGAATTTCCTGAGGGACTTTTTTCCCGAAATGTCCATAGGCCAGGGGTGTGGCTACCCTTCCCAGCGGGGTACGGTTTAAAAATCCGCATTGGATCAAAAAAGGCTCATAAACATCCTCCAGGGTGTCTTTTTCCTCACCCAGGGCTACGGAAAGGGCTTCAACTCCCACCGGACCTCCACTAAACTTTTCGATGATGGTCAGTAAAATTTTACGATCCATCTTATCCAGACCCAGCCGGTCCACTTCCAGCATCTTCAGGGCGTCCTGAGCCACTGGCAGGGAGATACAACCATCCGCTTTCACCTGGGCGAAATCCCTGACCCGCTTGAGGATCCGATTGGCCACCCGGGGAGTTCCCCGGGACCGGCGGGCGATCTCCATGATCCCGGCTTCTTCCACGGGAATCTTCAGGATTTCAGCCGACCGGAAGAGGATGGTCTTCAACTCTTCGGAAGAATAGAAATCAACCCGCAGAACCACTCCAAACCGATCCCTTAAGGGCGGCGTGAGCAAACCGGCCCTGGTCGTCGCCCCGATCAGGGTGAATTTCGGCAGGTCCAGCTTGATGGACCGGGCGCTGGGCCCCTGTCCGATCATAATATCCAATTGAAAATCTTCCATGGCCGGATAGAGGATTTCTTCCACAACATGGTTGAGCCGGTGGATCTCATCAATAAACAGGCAATCCTGGGAGTGTAAATTGGTCAACAGGGCCGCCAGGTCCCCCGGCCTCTCGACCACCGGCCCTGAGGTGCCCTTCAGGTTGACCTTCAGCTCCTGAGCGATAATATTGGCCAGAGTGGTCTTGCCCAGTCCGGGAAATCCATAGAGCAGCACATGATCCAGGGCCTCTCCCCGTTCCAAAGCGGCCTGGATAAAAACCTTTAAATTATTCTTGACCTCTTCCTGTCCGATAAATTCCGAAAGCCCTTTGGGGCGCAGACCGGCTTCCAAACGGATTTCTTCTTCGGTAAGCTCAGGATTGATTATTCGTTCCGGTTTCATCTGGATAATGACTTTAAGGCCTTTCGAAGGAGTTCTTCAAGAGAAATCTGTTCTTCCGTTTCATTTTTTATCTGACCCAGGACCTTTTCGGCCAGACCCCGGGGGTATCCCAGGTTGACCAGGGCGGAGACGGCATCTTCAAAGGGGGTCCCCTCCTGGACCCCCGGTTTCAATGAAGGGAAGGAACCCAGGTTCAATTTCTTTATCTTGTCTTTTAATTCCAGGACAATCCGTTCCGCGGTCTTCTTGCCCACTCCGGGTATCTTTTGAATACGGCCGCTGTCTTCAGCCAGCAGGGCCTGACCCAGCTCTTGAGAAGAAATACCGGAGAGTATGTTCAAGGCCACCTTGGGGCCGATTCCGGAAACACCGAGAAGAAGCAGAAAAAGTTCCTTTTCCTGAGGGGTCAGAAAACCAAAGAGCAGAATGGCATCCTCGCGGACATGGGTGTAGATATGGAGCCGGACCCCCTGTTCAACAGCCGGCAGATCATAAAAGGAAGAAAGGGGGACTGCCACCTGGTACCCGACCCCCTGGGCGGAGACGATGATCGATTCAGGGGTCTTGAACAATAAGCGGCCTTCTAAAAAAGCAATCATCTTGTATCCTTGCCAAGTTGATCAACTTGTTACGAACTTTTTTGTCGGTTCCTCAGCCGGATAAAACCAGTTTAAATGGCAAATGCCCGCGGCCAGGGCATCCGAAACATCCTGGTTTGGGACGGAAGGAATCCCTAACAGAACCTTGACCATTTCCTGAACCTGCTTTTTGTCGGCTCTCCCGTATCCGGTGACGGCCTGTTTAATCTCCAAAGGGCTGTATTCAAAAACCTCCAACCCCGACTCCACCGCGGTCAGCAGCACCACCCCGCGAACATGCCCTAAAATAAGGGCGCTCTGGACGTTTTTGGCAAAAAAAACCTTTTCTACCGCCAGATCGACGGGGTGATAATCCTGGATGACCGTTTGCAGGGTTTGATGCAAATGCTTAAGCCGCAGGGCCAGGGAAGGGGAAGGGGTCAGGCGGACAAACCCGCTGTGAATATGCTTGATCCGGGCCCCGTTTTTTTCTAAAATCCCGAATCCGGTTATCTGGGAACCCGGGTCGATACCCAATGTGCGGCCGGGTTGCCGGGGGGCCATCTTTTAGCCCAGAGCCTCCATGACCTTATCCGGGATATCAAAATTGGCATAGACATTCTGGATATCGTCGTTTTCCTCCAGGGCTTCCATCATACGGAGCATCTGTTCGGCGTTTTTTCCTTCGATGGTTACGGTATTCTTGGGAAGCATGGTCAATTCCGCCATCTGGGGGATCCATTTCTTTTCTTCCAGAGCGGCCCGGACTTTTTCAAAGTTTTCCGGAGAAGTGATCACCTCCCACTCGCTTTCCTGTTCCCGAATATCATCCACTCCGGCCTCCAGGCCCCATTCCAACAAGGCCTCTTCATTGATTTTATTCTTATCAAAAACAAAATATCCTTTTTTTTCAAACATCCAGGCCACACATCCGGTTTCCCCCATGCTGCCCCCGTTTTTAGTAAAGATGTGCCGGATGTCGGCCACGGTCCTGTTCTTATTATCGGTCAAGACCTGGGCCAGGATGGCTACTCCCCCCGGACCGTATCCTTCATAAATCACTTCTTCATAGGCCACCCCGTCCGCGCCCCCGGACCCCTTTTTAATGGCCCGATCGATATTATCCTTGGGCATGTTTTC
This sequence comes from Deltaproteobacteria bacterium, assembly GCA_016208255.1. Lineage (GTDB taxonomy): Bacteria > Desulfobacterota > RBG-13-43-22 > RBG-13-43-22 > RBG-13-43-22 > RBG-13-43-22. The sequence continues at coordinate 94,027 of JACQYK010000065.1, forward strand.
ACTTTTAGCCAGGGCGATAGCCGCTCTTAATCTTGGATTTCCCTCCGGATCTCCCCCCCCGGTTCGAGCGGCCACGGTAATCTCTTTGATGACTTTTGAAAACACCTTACCCCGTTTGGCGTCGGCCGCCCCTTTTTTTCTTTTTATCGTGCTCCATTTGGAATGCCCGGACATATTTCCTCCTTGATAATAAACTCTTAAGAACCTGGAGCCTCGTGCCTCTGGCCTTACTATCCTTTAAACCGCTGCCCGATCAGATATATTTCCGAACTTTCGCTTCGGGAACTTTTAGGTTTGTGGATTTGCACCTGCTCAAAGTAATCTTTCATTTTTTTAATAAAATTCTTGGTCCCCTGGCCGTCAAAAATCTTCAAGACCACCGACCCCCCTTTAATTAAAACAAGAAACCCGATTTCCAGTGCCCGAAGGTTCAAATCCAGAGAACGCTGATGATCCAGCCACTTGATGCCGCTTGTTTTGGGGGAAAGATCGCTTAAAACCACGTCTGCCCGACCGGCCCAGGTCTTAATCGTCTCATCCGGGACCGTCAACAGGTCGGCTTGTAAAAATAAAATATTGGGAGACAGAGGAATCGTCGGTTCTTTTACATCCAATCCCAAAACAAGCCCGCCGGTTCCCACCGACTGGGAACAAAACCTGAGCCAGGAACCGGGATGACACCCTAAATCGACTATTCGCTGTCCGGCTCGAATCAGCTTGTATTTATCCTGGATCTCTTTTAATTTATAAACTGACCGGGCTGGATATCCTTCTTCCTTGGCTCTGACCCCGTAAGGGTCTTTTTGACCGGGACGGGCCATAGTAATAAATTCCAATACCCAGGAAATCTATTAAACCGCCATGCCCCGCCTTTTGGGGCGTGGCACCACCAAACATGAAAACAGGCAAGTTGGACTCGGAACCTATTTTCGAACTAAACCCTCATGCCTCGTTAAGGCACCACGATACGGTCGGTCTATCGGCTCCCAAAGGGAGCCTCTTCGAAAGCTCGGCGTGTCGGCTTCCGAAGGAAGCCTATTCAAAAGCTCGACAAAGTCGAGCGGCCCGAGCGGCCCGACCTAAAAAGGAGGCTTCTTATCCGACTTCCTTCGGAAGTCTCCCCTGAGATCGGGATCCGGCATCCGAATGGATGCCTTCTTTTAGTTCAACAAAGTTGAACGACCGATCGAATAGAAGCCGGGACATGAAAATTTTGTTTAACCAGTGAGTTAAGTCGTCATTCCGGTCGGTCGGCTTTGCCGACCTTAAATAAGAAAACTTCCGAAGGAAGTCGAGCGAAAGCCGGAATCCAGATTGAAGAAATTGAGCAAACCTCTGGATGCCGGATCTAGTCCGGCATGACGGAGAATAAGCAAGCCTATAGGGGTTATCCAAGGTTATTTTCGAACTAAACCGTCATGTCCCGTCAGGGACGTGACACCACTAAAGATGAAAACAAAGCTCGTTGGACGTTGGGCTCTATTTTCGTATTAAACTTACGGAAAAATGGGAATATAATAATCATAAGTCCTTTTTTTTGCAATGATAAAAAAAACGACTCCAGCCAACCTCTTTCAGGCTTTTTAATTAGACTTTTAGGTTCTTTTCCCAATTGGTCGGGAGAAAAGGGTCAAGGTTTCGAGGGGTCAAGGTTTCGAGGTTTTGTTACAACAATCATAGCAATCCTGTCCACCTGTGTAAAAAAGTTTTGATTTTTAATGGCTTAAAAGGAGGGATTAAAAAGCTGGCCGTCAGGCAGGAACGAGGGAGACGGATTTAACTGCTGTTTTTCTTTTGCCAGTATTCCCTGAATTCATGGGCATACTTTTGGACCCAGTCCCAAACCGCTTGATCGCCCAGATCATACCCGGCTTTTTCCGATTCAATCCATTTATGTTTTAAAATTTCTTCCAATTCTTTGCGCAGGATATCCGATTGAGTCATTTTTTTGTCTTCTTCCCCCATGTTATTGCTCAAATAAGGATGGACCTGTAAAAAATCCATCAACAGGCCGAGGACGATTAAATCCCGGTCTGGGGTGAAGGTGGAACCACTTGAATTCACTTCAAGTGGCGGGAGAGGGGAAGCCCTTTCCCGCCTCGTGAAAAGTCGTATTTTGACTTTTAACGAGGTTGTCAAATAAGGTTATTCTCTAAAAAACTGAAATGACCTTCCCGTCCTATAATCAAATGATCATGGACCTTAATCTGTAAATTTCTGGCGGCCTGGGTCAAGGTCCGGGTTAGTTCTCTGTCTTCGGGAGAAGGATAGGGCGACCCACCGGGGTGATTATGGACCAGGATTAAAGCGGTTGCTTTTAACCGTATGGCATTCTCCATGACCTTTCGGGGGTAGACTACGGTTTGATCCACGGTCCCTTCCTGCAAAACCTCTTCTTCAATAACCTGATTTCGAGTGTTCAGGTAAATCATTCGAAACTGTTCATCTTTCAGCCAGCCCATTTTCGACTGGCAATAGCTGATCAGATCTCCGGGTGAGGTGATCACATTTTGTGATTTAAGGAAACGATCCTTAAGATACCTCTCCGAGGCGGCTTTTATTAATTTAAAAAGCAGGGCGCTGTGTTCCCCCAGCCCTTTAACTTCCGTTAATTTTTCAACCGGGGCTTCAACAATCCCCCGCAAAGAACCGAAGGTCCGCATTAAATCCTTGGCCAGGGGCTTGGTATCCTTCCGGGCCAGGGCATAGGTTAAAATAAATTCAACGACCTCGTAATCCCTAAAGGAATCCAGCCCCGTCCGGGAAAAGCTTTCTTTTAACCGTTTTCGGTGACCTGCATAATGGGGAACTTCTTTATTCTGAGGAATAAAAAACCCTCCCTTTTATGAAGTCCACGGTCCCTAAGCCGTGCTGGAAACACCCTTTTCCGAAATCATAGAGCTTATAAAGTCGGCTATATTATCATAGCTAATTTTAAAAAAACAATTATTTTTTCAAAAATGAAAAGAGCCCGGACCCTTTCCAGACCTCTCCTTACCCCAAAGTTTGCAAGCAGGTGCGGGAGATAAATTTCTTAGGGTCTTTATATTCTTCCGGGGCGGTCCCAACCAGGTAGGGTGAAATGATGATTAAAAATCAGAAAAAGGCTTGGCATCTTCTAGGGGTTCGTCCCTAAAAAAATCTTGACATAATAGTATTTTATTAATAGTATTTTATAAAGTGTATTTCTGCAGGATAAAAAAATGCCAAAATATGTCAAAAAAATCCAGATGTTGGTAACAGAAGACCAATACCTGGAACTGGAGAAAATTGCCTCCAGGGAGCATAAGAAACTCGGCACCCTGGTTCGGGAGGCCGTTGTTGAATATCATCTGAAAACCGCCAAGCAGCGCCGAATCGCCGATGCAGTGGACCGGCTTCTTTCTCTTCCCGCGGTGGAGGTCCCTCAAGATTACCAGGAGTGGGAAGCGGAATATCTCCGAAAAAAATATTCCTGCCCATGACCGGTCCATCTTTTCAATTTTTAGATGCCAATTTGATTATGTATTCTTTAGGAGGCCCCCACCCCCTCCAAGTTCCAAGTAAAGGCGTCTTGGAAAAAATCAAAAACGACTCCCTTCGAGTGGTTTCCAATACGGAGGTCCTTCAAGAAATTCTCTATCGTTATTTTTCCCTCCGAAAACAGGCCCTCGGGGAATTGGCCTATACCGCCATGATCGATCTTTGCCAGGCCATTCTTCCGGTAACTATTCAGGATACCGATCGCGCCTTGGGATTACTGAAACAATATCCCCAAATAACTTCCCGCGATGCCATCCATGCCGCCACCATGCTCAACAACGGAATCAAAGAGATCCTCTCCACCGACCCCCACTTTGATCTTATCGCCGGCATCCGGCGGACCGACCCGAAAGGGATGTCCTAGTAAGGCAAGGAAGGGTATCATCACCGGGAAGGGTGGGGCACCCCCCTATAGGACTCTTTTCAGATAAGTTATCGTGGCCCGGCCCCAACTCGCGCTCCTGTTTTCATTCGGTCATTTCTTGGAAATAATTTCTTTGATACGCTGCCAAAGATCATGGACGTCCAGTTCGCAAGACCATTTTTCAATATAATCCAGATCGAGGTTACCCGCCTGCGTCTGTGCCACCTTCAAGGCATCCTGCCATTGTCTTTCGGAGGAGCCGAGCTTTGACCATTCCAGCTTGGACAGGATTACATCTTCTGAGGTGGCAATCCCGGCCGCAATTCCCAGAATTTCAATTTGAAGACGGCGGCTGAATTCAATCCGGCTGAAAGGTCGATTCTTCCGGATAATAAGATCGGCCTTATAACCGGAAGCTTCGTCAATGATATTAAAAGCCCGTTGGTGTTGCACCGCCTGGTCGATTTCTTCTTCGTTGACATAATAACCCTCTCCCAAAGATCGTGCGAACTGATAAAAATCATCCAGATCTCCTTCGACTACGGTATCAATATCCATGGTGGTCCTGGGATGTCCGTGAAAACTGGCCGCTACTGAGCCAACCAGCATAAAATTGATGCCCGATTCGGAGAGTTTTTTCAGAAGTCTTTTCAGAAAATCAGTTTGATTTTCCATATTAGGTCTTTTCTTTACTCTTTTTTGATTTCAACCTGATGCATCTCCCGATAAAACAAAATCCGAAGTTCTTCCTCCGAGCTGTTCGGATGTCTGTTTTTTAAACCGGCTAAGGCGATATCCCGTATCACATCGCTCAATTTCATAGCCGCCATCATTCGCTCTTCCCCGCTCATTCGGCGAAATGTTTCAAGTTGACGGGCGTCTGCTTCCGGAGAGGTATCTGAAATCATCCCTTATCCTCCATAAATTTCATTCTAAGTTTCTTCTAACCAGCGACCCTGAATTCAAGGCCGTAAAAAAATTGCATTCAGCATTGGGTCGGACCTAATGCCATTAGAAAGATCGGCCTTCCCGAACTTCTTTTCTCGGCTGAACTGTTTTATACCATGGTTCCATGAATTATCCTTTTATGTGGGCTGTTGGGGAAATTCTAATGAAAAATACGGAAATTAAAAAGCAAAAGACTTATTTCAGCAAATTGCTTCTCCTGCGGGTTCCACCCCTTCCACCGTTAAAAATTCGTGCAGTTCTTTAATGGAAAGAGGGGCCTTATAGGCATCCTCATCGGTCCGAGTAACTTCTTCAAAAGAATCGATTGCTTCTTTTAGTTTGGAGACGGCCTTTTTCTTGCTTTTGCCTTGCCCTACCAAACCGTTTTCAAGGCACAAGGCTACCCAATAGTCCCCACTTTTTCTTAAAACAGTTGTATAAAATTCCATCATTTTTCCCTTTTGCTTGGTGCGAAAACAGTGTCAATCGTTCGACGAGACTATTTTCACGTTTTGTAGTGTCACGCCACTGGCGTGGCATGACGGTTTATTTTGGTGCTGCCAAAAGTATGGCATCCATGAGTCTCTTTCCATCACCGCCTTTAGGATACAGGGCGGAAAGAGATTTGGCAAGGGCGTAAAAAATCCGGTCCTCTCAATACTTGATTGGCCATTATTCGGGCCACTTCCGTTTTTGGAAATGCTTCCACATCCCTGACCACCTCCATAAACAACTCCATCGCCATTTGCCAGACTTTCAGTTCTCTGAAATCCTTCATCGCCCTCCCCTCTTCTTTTCACTTTCACTTTCGACTTTCAACTCCGC
>JACQYK010000066.1 GCA_016208255.1 Deltaproteobacteria bacterium
CAGCGGGGTTCGGCAGATCGACAAACATATTCCTTGAAATCAGTAGAGGGTCATGAGCGCTGTCGGCAATACTGTTCAGCGGTCCGCAGGGCATTCCGATCGGCTCAAACTCTTCAATCCATTCCCGGGTCGTTCTCTTTTTCAGGGCCTCGGTAAAAATGGGTTCCAACTCGTTATTATACTTATAACGGGTTCTGGGATTATGAAATCTTTCGTCGCTGAGGAGATCCAGACAATCAATTTTCTCCAAAAAAAGCGCCCATTGTTCAATAGGTCCGCTGGCCACCAGGACAATATGGCCGTCTTTAGTGGGGAAGGCCTGAAAGGGCGACAGCAGGGGGTGCTTGCTCCCCAATCGTCGAGGTTCTTCACCGGTGGCGAAATAGCGGACAAAGGCATTCTCTTCCAGGGCCACCACCGAGTCCACCATGCTGATATCAATCATCTGCCCCAATCCGCTTACCGTTCTTTCATAAACCGCCGCCAGGATGGAAAGCGCGGTAAACATCCCGGCGCTCAGGTCGGCTATAGACACTCCCACCCGCACCGGTCCCCGGCCTTCCTCGCCGGTTATACTCATAACTCCCGATCTTCCCTGAGCGATAACATCCAAAGAAGGCTTTTGAGCCTCCGGACCGGTTTGTCCGTATCCGGAGCAGGCGGCGTAAATCAGGCGGGGATTATGCGCTTTCAGGGTTTTGTAACCCAGTCCCAGATTATCCATGGTCCCGGGGGTAAAATTCTCAACCAGCACATCACATTCGGCGATCAGTCTAAGGAAAAGGGTTTTGCCCTTTTCCGTTTTGAGGTCGATCGCCATGCTTTTTTTGCCCCGATTGACACTGAAAAAATAGGTGCTCACCGAATCTACAAAAGGCTCCAGGGTCCTGGCCATGTCCCCGATACCCGGCCTCTCAACTTTGATGACTTCCGCACCCAGATCGGCCAACAGCATCGTCCCGAAGGGACCGGCCAAGGCCCAGGTGAGATCGAGTATTTTCAATTTATTTAATGGTCCCGGCATACTTTTAGATAACCTCAGATTCCCAGGTCATCATTTCGCTCCTTTCATAAAAGTGATTCATGGTAATCACAAAATATCGGGTGTGTCAAGGACCTCACCGATCCTGGCCTGGGGATCGTGTCTTTTTTTTTAGCCTTTGAAAGAGTTTCTTAGCCTACCGGAAAGATGGGACCATATCTGTCACACCTTTCTGCTTAATCCTCGAGAAATTATGAGCCGATGCATTTATTGGATAGGGGACCGTAGCGGGAGATAAAAAACGGAGGCGAAGGATAGGCCTGATCCTAAACGCGGAATCTGCTTTTCCTTCTGCCCTTCCGGCAAAATAGAGCTGACTCGATCCCACAAATTCGCTTGACAATTTTACTTTATCCCCTACAATTTTTCCAAACGCCGGATTCCGCCTTTGGCGGGAAACACCGAACGGAAGGCGATATGGATCAATACAAAGTCATGGGGAAAATTCTGGAGATCAGAGGAACCGGCATTTGCTCCTATGGACATCAGGTGGGAGAAGTTTTTGAATTTACCGAAATGGGTTCTTCCATTTGTCAGTGGGCTTTAAACAGTATTTTCCCTTTTTTCACCGCCCTTAAATTCGGCGGCCGGTTTCCCTGGTCCAAAGACCCCGACCGGCTTCAGGTGGCCTGTCCCGATCCGGATAATGTGGTAGTCTTCGAGCTTTGGAGGGAAAAGATAAAATAACAGGCTAAAGGCGAAATGTTATCCGAACATATTAAAATTTATCGGTTGCTCGTTACACGTTACTGGTTACTCGGTTTAACAAGCAACGAGCATCGAGCAACCAGCAACAAATTAACCATATCTGTTACCGTGTCGATATTAGAGATGAATCCTTGAATAAGAATGTGAGAATTATATGAAGATAATTGCCGTATCCATCAGCGATCAAAAAGGAGTTCCCAAGAAAAATATCCCGGAAGGGATGTTGATTGAGGAATTCGGGCTGGCCGGGGATGCCCACGGGGGACCGTGGCATCGTCAGCTCAGCCTCCTGGCCCTGGAGAGTATTCAAAAGATGAAGGATCTGGGTTTGAAGGTCCACCCCGGTTCTTTTGCCGAAAACATTACTACGGAGGGGGTTGTATTGCCGGAACTGCCCATCGGCACCCAAATGAGTTTGGGACCGGAAGCTCTGGTTGAAGTCACCCAGATCGGCAAAGTCTGTCATGACCGCTGCGCCATCTATCGTCTGGCCGGCGATTGCGTCGTGCCCAGGGAAGGAATCTTTGTCCGTATTCTGAAGGGGGGGCCGGTTAAACCCGGAACGTTTTTTTATTCTTTATGGCCCAGATTCAAACACTTTCCGGGAAAAAATGCCACTATTTTAAACTGGGACATTGCCTCAAGCCTGAAATCTCCCCTCAGGCCGAGGAGCATCTTTGTGTTCTTATTGTTGAAAGACAACGGATGGGACATCAAACCCTGGACCGGCTAAAGCGGCTGGAGCGCTTCGGCCTGACCATCCACGATCGGGAAGGTTTGATAGCCCAGAGATATATTGTGGATAAAAATATAAAAGAAATGTCCAAGATATCCTGCAAAAACTTTATTGAATCAGGGCTTAATTATCCCGCCTGTCTCCATCAGGTCCAAACCCGATGTCTTTTAAAAATGGAGCCCTGTTCAGGCCGCTGTCCTGAGTATCGGCTGGGAAGAACGCCATCTTGAGCCCCCTCGCCCCCGACTATAAAAACCCTGTTTCAACAGTGGATATAATCATCGAACTCAAGGGAGGGAAGATCGTCCTGATCCGGAGGAAAAATCCGCCCTTCGGCTGGGCCCTGCCCGGAGGGTTTGTGGATTACGGGGAATCCCTGGAAGCCGCGGCCATCCGGGAGGCCGAAGAAGAAACCGGCCTGAAGGTCAGTCTGATTCGGCAGTTGCATACCTATTCCAATCCCGATCGAGATCCTCGCCGTCATACCATCACCACCGTGTTTATCGCCAGGGCCGAGGGGTCCCCCAAGGCTGACGATGATGCTGCGGAAATCGGGATTTTTGAAGGCGACTCCCTGCCCCGCCCCCTGGCCTTCGATCATGGTTCGATCTTAGATGATTATTTCAGGCAGAAGCAAAAGGAAAAAGCCGGAAAAACATTACCGGAACAAACCGAAGAAAATATCCGAAAGGTTCTGGAACGGTTGAAAGACAAGATTCCGGCCGATACCCGGATCGGGATCGTTTTGGGAACCGGTTTGGGGGGGTTGGCTGACTGCCTTGAACAACCGTCTTTCGTCTCCTATCAGGACCTCCCTTCTTTTCCCCATTCCACGGTGGAATCTCATCAAGGGAGGTTGCTCTGGGGGAGGATAGCCGGCAGAAACGTTTTGGTTTTACAAGGTCGTTTCCATCTCTATGAAGGTTATTCGGCCCGGGAGATCGCTTTTCCGATCCGGGTGCTGGCGGTTCTGGGGATCAAGGTTTTAATCATTTCCAATGCCAGCGGAGGCCTGGATCCTCTTTTTGACCCGGGGGATGTTATGCTGATAACCGATCAGATCAATTACACCGGAGAAAACCCCCTGGTCGGTCCCCATCGGGAATCCTGGGGTCCCCGGTTTCCGGACATGTCTCAAGTATATGATCGCCGACTAAATGCTCTAGCCAAAGAAGTAGCTGAAGAACGGGAGATCCCCTTACGCAGCGGGGTCTATGTCGGACTTAAAGGGCCTTCCCTGGAAACCCCGGCCGAAACGCGTTTCTTAATCTCCATGGGGGCCCAGGCCGTAGGCATGTCTACCGTCATGGAAACGATCACCGCCGTCCAGGCCGGGATGAGGATTCTGGGCTTCTCAGTCATTACTAACGTTAACCGTCCGGCCAAAATGAAAAAGATATCGATAAAATCGGTCATTGAAACCGCCCAAAAAGCGGAACCCAAGTTGATGACAATGGTTGAAGGAATAATTTCGAGGATTTCTTTATAAATAAAATTTATCTGTCTAATAAAGTAGTTCGTAACTTCAAAAATTGACCTTATCCAATTAAAGAAAATAACTAACTTATGTCCAACAACTCTATAGATTTATATATAAAAAACGGTTTCATCCTCACCATGAATCCTGGAATGGAGATTCTCCGACCCGGAGCACTGGCCATCCGGGGAGATTCCATTGTTGCCGTCGGCCCGGAAAAAGAATTGCAGGGTATGGAAGCCGGGGCCGGGAAAATCCTGGATGTCCAGGGAGGGATCGTCCTCCCCGGATTGATCAATGCCCATACCCATGCGGCCATGACCCTTTTCCGCGGGTTGGCCGATGACCTGCCCTTAAAAACCTGGCTGGAGGAATTTATTTTTCCGTCAGAAGCACGTTATGTCAATCCCGACTCGGTCTATTGGGGAACCCTGCTGGCCTGTGCTGAAATGATCCGTTCCGGGACAACCGCCTTTGCTGATGGATACTTTTGTCCGGATGGGGTGGTAAAAGCCGTTGATCTTTCAGGGATGCGCGGCCTTTTATGCCAGGGGGTGGTCGATTTCCCGGCCCCCGGGGTCCCGGACCCCGCCCAAAATGTTTTGGAAGCCGAACGATTTGTGGAAAAATGGGCGGGCTACTCATCGTCTATCCACCCGGGGATTTTCTGCCACTCGCCTTATGTCTGCTCAACCGAAACCATAAGAACCGTTAAAGAAATATGCGGAAGAAGACGGGTTTCCTTCTTTATGCATGCCGCTGAAACCGGGGAAGAAAGATCCTTGATAAAATACCGTTACGGAAAGACCCCCATTCACTACTTGGACAACCTTCAGGTTCTGGATGCCCAAACCGTTGTCATCCACGCCGTACATGTCGATTCGGAAGAAATTGAAGTCCTGGCCCGAACCGGAACTGCGGTGGCCCATTGCCCGGAGAGCAACATGAAACTGGCCTCGGGAATCGCCCCGGTGGTTGAGATGCTGAATAAAGGGGTTTTGGTGGGATTGGGAACCGACGGTTGTGCCAGTAATAATGATCTGGATCTATTTAAGGAAATGGATACGGCGGCCAAGCTGGGAAAAATACGCTACCTGGACCCAACGGTCATGGATGCCCGGACGGTGTTGCGCATGGCCACCCTGGAAGGGGCCCGGATTTTGGGCCTGGAAAAAGAAATCGGTTCCTTAGAGGTCGGCAAAAAGGCCGATATAATCATTCTCGACCTGAACCAGCCCCACCTGGTTCCCTGTTATGACCCCTATTCCCTTCTCGTCTATTCCGCCCGGGGGGCCGACGTCCAGTCGGTCATGATTGGAGGCCGGATGGTGATGGAAAACAAAAAAATCCTGACCTTTGATTTGGATGAGGTTATGGATCAGGTGCGGCAGATCAGTATGGAGATTGTTACCAAAAAATAACCGCAGGCCTGCGAAACGCCGGACCAAGAGGCTTTTTACCAGGCCGTCAGGATTGAGGCGTTCGTAAAAAGTCGCCGGAAGCCCGAATTCGTCATTCCAGCAGAAGCGGGAATCCAGTGTTTTAGTTCGAAAATAGGTTCCGAGCCCAACTTGCCTGTTTTCATGTCTGGTGGTGCCACGCCCCCAAAGGCAGGGCATGGCGGTTTAATACGAAAATAGAGTTTGGGCAAAAGGGGATATTTTTCAAAGGTTTTGTTCAATCTCCTTCAAATTCGGTCAGACAATAAACCGAATACCCTTTTTCCTTCAGCTTCTTCTCTCCCCCTATATCCGGAAGGTTGACGATAAAGGCCAGTTCAACCACCTTACCGCCCAGTTTTTCGACCAGGGCCGCCGCCGCCAGTGCTGTCCCCCCCGTGGCCAGCAGATCGTCAATGATCAGGACCCTGGTCCCCTTGGTGAGGGAGTCTTTGTGCATCTCAATGGTATCGGTTCCGTATTCAAGATCATATTCATGGCGAACCACTTCGGCCGGAAGCTTTCCCACTTTACGTATCGGAATAAAGCCTTTCCCAAGAGTATAAGAAAGGGCCCCCCCGATAATAAAGCCCCTGGCCTCTATCCCGACGATGATATCAAAGAGAATATCCCCTTGGATATACCGCTGGGTCAGATGATCGATCACCAGCCGGAAGCCGACCGGGTCTTTGATCAGGGTGGTGATATCCCTGAACAGGATGCCTTTTTTGGGGTGATCCGGGATGGTCCTTATTCTCGATTTGATGGTCATGGAATTTAGCTCCTTTGTATCTGTTTAGCTTTTTGAAATTAGAAAAATATTAGACAGGATTTACAGGATTATCTGGATTTTTGTGCCTTTCGACTTGTCTGCCTGAAGCAGCAGACAAGCAGGGGAAGAAAGGCACAAACCCTATCGTCCTGCGGACAGCCCCCTTTCCGCTGAAAGCGGATAGAGGTTGCTCAGGGTCGTCCGGAGCCTGAGCAAAATAAATGTAAATCCTGTTAATCCTGTCAGAGTATTTATTTTCATAAAACTAAAGTGTTACGCTCCTTTTTATCTTAAACAGATATCGTCATATTCTTTTATTTTGGGGATGGCTTCCATGAAGAGGTTAATCACATTGGCGGCGTTTTTCTTCATGGTAGTAACGATCATTTCCCAGGTAACCGGCTCCTCTTCCTCATGCCAGCAGTCATAATCCGTGGACATGGCGATGACCGCATAATGAATATGCTTCTCTCTGGCCAGAATAACTTCCGGGACCGTACTCATATTGATGACATCCGCCTGCCAGCTTCTGAACATATGGCTTTCCGCCTTAGTTGAAAACCGGGGACCTTCTATGGTAATGACCGTTTTGTCCCGATGATACCGAATCCCCAACCGTTCGGCGCAAGAGGAAATCAAGGCAATTAAATTATTGCAAAACGGTTCGGCCAGGGGCGTATGGACTACCACATCTTCGTCAAAAAAAGTGGTCTCCCTTTTTCTGGTGTGATCGATAAACTGCCCGGGAAAAACAAGGTGGCCCGGGGCGATTTCTTCCCGCAGAGAGCCGACGGCGGTGGAGGCCAGGATATGGGTGCATCCCTGTTCTTTCAAAGCCCAAATATTGGCTCGGAAATTAACCTTACTGGGATAGATATTATGGTTCTTCCCGTGGCGGGCAAGGATCACGGTTTCCACCCCTTCCATGGTCCCGCAGGTCAGGGCGGAGGTCGGAGACCCGTAGGGGGTCTTAACTACGATCTCTCCGGCATTTTTCAAGATTTTTGGATCATCCAGCCCTGATCCCCCGATGATTCCGATCTTAATCATTAGTACTCCTCGAATTATTTGATATCGTTCCGTTATTAATCAACAACCCTAAAGGATTTTGAGCATAAAACAAGGACTTCAAAGGGTCAAGGAAATTTTTTCAAACTGAAGCAATATTTTTATTCCCCATTGACAAATACGTCATTTGGCGTTAATCTTACAGACAAATGTCATAATAAGGGAGAAGGGAAGATGGAGTTTTCCAACGTCAAACAGGTCCTGGGCTTGAAAGAACCGATCCGCAGCCCCTACGATTTAATCAACCTGGGGGGGAGAGGGATCTCCAAGAGCGCAGTAGCCAGACTGGCCAGACACCTCTCTATCGGGCTCCCGGAGATGGCCCCGCTTCTTTCCGTAACCCTGCGGACGATCCAAAGATACAGTGCCGAAAAGGTTTTCAGCCGGGCCGTCTCCGAACGGGTGCTGCGGATAGCCTTGGTGGTGGCCAGGGGGGAAAAGGTGTTCGGAGGCAGGGAACGATTCAACGTCTGGTTGAAGGAGCCGAATGCGGCCCTGAAAGAAAAACGACCGATCGAACTCCTCGGTTCCGACTTCGGGATAGATTTGATCCTCGATGAACTGGGCAGGATCGAACACGGCATCGTTTCCTGATGATCCTTTTCCGTATCGCCAAAACCGAATTCATCAGGGACCTTTCGGGAACCGGTCCCAGGCTTTACGGGGGACGCTGGAACCCCAGGGGAATGAGTGTTATCTACACTTCGGAAAGCCGGGCGCTGGCAGCCCTGGAGTTATTTGTCCACTTGAGCCGAACGGTTGCTTCACCCGGTTTCAGTCTGGCCTCGATCATGATCCCTGATACCGCCTCCATGAAAAAAATAACCCCGGAGGAATTGTCTCGGAACTGGCGATCCTACCCTGCACCGGTTAAATTGGCATCCCTCGGGGCTTCCTGGATCAGATCCGGAGATACACTTCTCCTTCGAGTCCCTTCAGTGATTATACCACCCGAAGGGAACTTTCTTATCAATCCGGCCCATCCGGAGATGACCAATGTCAGGATCAGCCAAGTGGAGCCCTACTCCCCTGATCCTCGCCTGATGGCTTGAATACCCTTCAAGAAATCTTCTCTCCCTTAGCTGTGGACCAACGTGCCTTGCAGCCGCGGGTCGCATATCCATCCCTTCGGAAAAGCCGTTTGATATCAAAATACCCATTGTTAAAGTCAGTCCGAAGATAACGATAATGTATACCGATTTTCTTTTCATCCGGTCCCCCCAATTTTTTTCTGCCTGGTTTATTGCTTTCTTTTTTCACTCAAAAAGACTGTCTATATGGATAGAGACTATGATAAAATTTGAGTGGTAGGGAAGTCCCTCTTTGGGCTAAAAAGCCCGGATACCGGAGATTATCTTTAAAAAGGAGGGGCTTGCCATGGCTGCGAGAATAAAAAGAAACAAGGATAATTTCAAGGTAATAATGGATTGATAATCCCTTCCAGGAGGGATCGTTAAGGTGTCCAAACAACTTCCTGCTATACGCAGTAATTTAACGATTGACAGATAAGGAGAAGGCAGTCATCATCTGTCTGATTTTCTTATGAAATTAAGAAAAGCCCCATTCTTTTTACAAGCTCCTCTTCGTTGTCCTGCAGTCAGGCCTTCATGTTCAGTGATCAACAACTAACTTTAAAACGTTCTTGAAATCGTAAGTGCGATACGCTTCGTTACAGTCCTCAAGGATTTGTCGCTGCACACCTCTCGTCAGCAAATTATCAATTGCC
>JACQYK010000067.1:0-679 GCA_016208255.1 Deltaproteobacteria bacterium
AATCAATACCAAGTATGAGGGCTGGATCGAGAAGCTGCGGGTCAACGCCACCGGGATCTATGTAAAGGCAGGAGAAGCCGTAGCCGAGATCTACAGCCCTGAGCTCCTGGCCACCCAGCGGGAATTTCTGAATGCCCTTAAATGGAAAAATTCCACCAAAAAGGAAAGCGAGCTGGGGGCCCTGTTGATCAAAGACGCGGAAACCATTTTGGAGGCGGCCAGACAGCGTCTGAGACTTTGGGATATCACGGAAGAACAGATCAAAAAGGTCGAGGAAACCGGTCAGCCGATCAGGACCTTGACCCTTTACAGCCCGGTGAACGGATACGTAACCCAAAAAATGGCCGTTCAAGGTATGAGAGTCATGCCGGGAGAGAAGCTTTTCGACCTCGCCGATCTTTCATCGGTTTGGGTGCTGGCCGATATTTATGAATACGAACTCCCGGTCATCAAATTGGGGGCGCAGGCTGCCATCAATCTCAGCTACTTCCCGGGCAGGGAATTTCTCTCCAAAATCGATTATATCTATCCAACCCTGGCCGGGGAAACCAGGACTGCCAAGATCAGGTTTACCCTGCCCAATCCAGGGGGTCAGCTCAAGCCTCAGATGTTCACCAATGTGACCTTAAAAATCAATCTCGGTAAAAGGCTCGTTGTTCCTGAGGATGCGGTTATCGAT
>JACQYK010000067.1:697-27954 GCA_016208255.1 Deltaproteobacteria bacterium
GTGGATAAAGGAGATGGAAATTTTGAACCCCGAGAAGTCTCTGTCGGCTTCAAAACCAATCAGATTGTTGAAGTGATCAAAGGATTACGGGACGGCGAGAAGGTGGCTTCGTCAGCCAATTTCCTGATCGATTCCGAAGCCAAGCTGAAAGGGATTCTTCCTAAAAAACAGAATTCAGAATAGGCACATCAATTTGTTTTGTTCTTTTATCGCTTAAGTGAATCATTTCCTAAAAATGAGTTATAGGGTTTGACTTCCCGGCTAAGAAGAGCCGCTGTTTCCATCGCTGCAAATATTGTAGAGGGTTTCAAGAAAAAAACAAAACCGGACAAAGTGAGATATTTGAACATAGCCCAAGGTTCTGTTGAAGAATGTCGATATTATCTAATCTTAGCAAAAGATCTCGGCTATGGAGACCATATCTCAATTAATGAACCTGCTTGAAGAAGTCAGTAAATTATTAGAGGCCTATCTTTCTTCAATCCTGGCTTCTGACTCCTGACTTCTGGATTCTATGGGTTGTTATGATCGCCAAAATTATCGAGTACAGCGCCCGGAACAAATTCTTCGTCTTTCTCCTGATGTTTTTTTTGGGGGTCTGGGGTTATTATTCCCTCAAAAACACCCCTCTGGACGCCATCCCCGATCTCAGTGATACTCAGGTGATTATCTTTACCGAATGGCCGGGAAGAAGCCCCGACCTAGTCGAAGACCAGATCACCTATCCGATTACCTCCACCTTATTGGCGGCTCCAAAAGTACAAGCCGTCAGAGGTTTTTCCTATCTGGGCAGTTCTTTCATTTATGTTATTTTTGAAGAAGGGACCGATATTTATTGGGCTCGAAGCCGGATCCTGGAATACCTTCAGGCGGTAAAGAATAAACTTCCGGCCAATATCAACCCGGTCCTCGGACCTGATGCCACCAGTCTGGGCTGGGGTTTCTCCTATGCCGTTGTGGATGAGACCGGGAAACTGGATCTGGCCCAGCTTCGCTCTCTACAGGACTGGAATTTAAAACTGGCTATTGAAAGTGTGCCCGGGGTATCACAGGTGGCCAGTGTCGGCGGATTTGTCAAACAATATCAAATCACCCTGGACCCCAACCGTCTTTCCGCCTACAACATCCCCATAACCAAAGTCATGGAAGCGGTGCGCCGCAGCAATCTGGATGTGGAAGGCCGGGTGATAGAGTTTTCCGGGGTGGAGTACATGGTCCGGGGCCGGGGGTATATTAAGAGCCTTGGGGATTTGAAAAATATTGCCGTGGGAACCACCGGCAATGGGACCCCTATATTGTTGAAAGACGTGGCCGGGATCCACCTTGGCCCTGAAATTCGGCGGGGGGTGGCCGAACTGGACGGAAAAGGGGAAGTGGCCGCCGGGATTGTGGTGGTCCGGTTCGGCGAGAATGTCCTGAAGGTCATCGAGCGGGTTAAGGAAAAAATCAAAAAGGATATCCAACCCAGCCTGCCCCAAGGGGTCGAGATCGTTACCACTTATGACCGGTCCGATCTGATCCATCGTTCTATTGATACCCTGAAAGATGAGATCATCAAACTTTCCATCGCCGTCAGTGTGGTCTGCCTCGTCTTTTTATTTCATATCCCCAGTGCCCTGGTGATCATCCTGACCTTGCCCCTGGCCATCATCATCTCCTTTATCCTCATGGTAAATCTGAAGGTTACTTCCAATATCATGAGCCTGAGCGGGATCGCCATTGCCATCGGGGCTATGGTGGATGCCTCGATCATCATGGTGGAGAATGCCCACAAAAAATTGGAAGAGTGGGAAGGGGAAAAAAAGAGTGACGAGTCACGGGTGACGGGTGACGAAAAAGAAAACGCCGAACTCCGAACTCCGGCTTCCTCTGGAAGCCTTTTCGAAAGATCGGCGAAGCCGATCGGCCCGAACTCCGAACTCGACCCAGGAATCCACAATCCGAAATCCGCAA
This sequence comes from Deltaproteobacteria bacterium, assembly GCA_016208255.1. GTDB lineage: Bacteria > Desulfobacterota > RBG-13-43-22 > RBG-13-43-22 > RBG-13-43-22 > RBG-13-43-22. Next base: position 2,651 of record JACQYK010000067.1, read on the forward strand.
TCCGCAATCGGGTGGATGTCATCATCGAAGCAGCTAAAGAGGTGGGGCCGTCCCTTTTCTTTGCCCTGTTGGTCATAACCGTCGGCTTCCTGCCGGTATTCACCCTGGAAGCCCAGGCCGGAAGACTTTTTAAACCCCTGGCCTATACCAAAACCTTTGCCATGCTTTTTTCTTCCTTTTTGGCCATTACCATCACCCCGGTTTTGATGACCCTGTTTATCCGGGGGAAGATAAGACCGGAAGAAAGGAATCCCATAAGCATCGTCCTGCATAAGCTCTATGAACCGGTGGCACGGCTTGCCCTGCGGTTTAAAAAAACAGTGATCATCCTGACCATCCTTGTTTTAGCTGCAACCGTTTATCCTTTTATGAAACTTGGTTCGGAATTCATGCCGCCCCTTTATGAAGGCACCCTGTTTTATATGCCGGTGACCGTCCCGGCCGCCTCCATCTCCGTGGTAACGGATCTGCTGAAGATGCAGGACAAAATTTTAAAGCAGATCCCGGAAGTGGCCCAGGTCTTCGGCAAAGCCGGAAGGGCCGAGACGGCCACCGATCCGGCGCCTCTGGAGATGTTTGAAACAGTCGTCAACCTGAAACCGGAATCGGAGTGGCGGAAGGGGATGATGGTTGATAAGCTCAAGGATGAAATGAATGACGCCCTGACCATACCGGGTGTGGCCAATTCCTTTACCATGCCCATCAAGGCCCGCATTGATATGCTGGCCACCGGGATTCGGACCCCGGTGGGGATAAAGGTCCTGGGTCCAAAACTGGAAGAACTGGAACGGATTGGTCTGGAATTGGAACATCACGTCAAAGACATCCCTGGGACTCGCAGCGTTTATGCCGAGAGGATGACCACCGGATATTTCCTGGATGTGAAGGTCAATAGGGAAGAAGCCGCCCGTTATGGTCTGGCTGTGGAAGATATTCAGGAAGTCATCGAGACCGCCATCGGCGGCATGAATGTCACTACCACCGTAGAAGGCCGGGAGCGCTATCCGGTCAATATCCGCTATGCCCGGGACCTGAGGGGTGATATCGAGCAAATCAAGAGGATCCTGGTCCCCCTGGGGGGCATGGGCGCCTCAGCGGGGTCCGCAGTCGGTCTCGGATCACCGATGGGTGGTTCAAGCCCGCAATCGGCAGGCGGCAGTCCGCAAACTCCCCGCGTCCCCCTGGGTCAGGTGGCGGACATCCAGATCGTTAAGGGACCGACGGCTATTAAAAGCGAGCAGGGGCTTTTAAGCCTCTATGTTTTTGTGGACTTCAGCGGCAGGGATGTGGGAGGCTATGTGCAGGAGGCCAAAAAGAAGGTGGCTTCCTTAAAAATGCCTGAAGGGTATCGTCTGGAATGGAGCGGGGAATATGAATATCTGATCAAGACCGAGGAAAGACTGAAAATAGTTATTCCTTTGACCCTCTTGATCATTTTCGTGCTGATTTTCCTTAACACCAAATCGGTGACCAAGACTCTTATCGTCTTGCTGGCCGTTCCCTTCTCTTTGGTAGGCTCGTTTTGGTTATTATATTTTCTGAATTACAATTTGAGCATTGCCGTTTGGGTGGGGATCATCGCCCTGGCCGGTCTGGATGCGGAGACCGGCGTGGTTATGCTGCTTTATCTGGAACTGGCTTATGAAAGGTGGAAGAAAGAAGGGCGCTTGAACGGCATCCCGGATCTGAAAGAGGCCATTATGTTCGGGGCGGTGAAAAGGATTCGTCCCAAGGTCATGACCGTCAGTGTCATCCTGGCCGGTCTGGTTCCCATTATGTTCAGTTATGGTACCGGATCGGACGTGATGAAACGCATCGCCGCGCCCATGGTGGGAGGGGTTGTCACCTCCATGATTATGGAACTGGTCATCTATCCAACGATATACCTTCTCTGGAGAGGAAGAGAATTTAAGGTCCGGGGGAACCCTGCCAAACCATCCTGATTTATCTTGTTAAAATCTGGTACTGGTTTCTCTTATTGAAATTCAAAATATTTCTTTACAGGAATTTAATGAAGAGATGTAAATCCGTTCGGTCGGCCCGCTCGGGCCGCTCGACTTTGTCGAGCTTTTGAAGAGGCATCCATCCGGATGCCGTATGCCGACCTCAAAAAAGGTTCCCTTTTGGGAACCGCTCAATCCTGTCTGGCAATTATGGCTTTATCCCCTGGGCCCGAAAAGGGCGGTTCCGACACGGATGATGGTAGCCCCTTCTTCAATGGCCACTTCAAAGTCGTGGGACATACCCATGGAAAGGTGGTTTAAGTCGACGGAAGGGAATTGGGCTTGCCACTCCGCCCGCCATTGAAAAAGTGAGCGATACCAGGGGCGTGATTTTTCCGGATCGGGATCATAGGGCGGAATGGTCATCAGGCCCCGGAGACGCAAGGCCGACCAGGCCTTGCTTTCTTTTATTAACAGGGGAATCCTGTCCGGAGGTAATCCGGATTTGCTGGATTCACCGGCCTCATTGACCTGAATAAGGGCTTCGATAGTTTTCCCGGCCTGAAGGGCCTGGCGATTCAACTCCTGGGCCAAAGCCGGGCTATCCAGTGTCTCGATCATGGAAAAAAACTTGACTGCCTGTCTGGCTTTGTTTTTTTGCAAATGGCCGATAAAATGCCAGGTCCCTTGAGACAGGACTTCAATTTTTTTCTGAGCCTCCTGGATATAATTTTCTCCGAAATAGGTTAATCCTTCCTGGAGGGCTGTTTGGATCCGTTCGACGGGAACGGTCTTGGTGACGGCAATCAGTCTAATTTCTTCCCGTTTTCTTCCGGCCCGAAGACAAGCCGCTGATATTCTTTCTTCAACCTCGGCTATGGATTGAGTCAGATTACTCATTAATAAATTCTCCAAAACTGGACAGGATTAGACGGTGCCCGACGGGGAACCTTTATCCGGGCCTTTAACGTTGAACGTTGAACCTTGAACGTTGAACCTTAACTCTGGAACGGATTTTTCACCCAAGCTGAAACCCAGCATATTTTTTCAGTGCCTCCAAAACTTCCGTCATTGGCAGACCCACCACATTGGTATAAGAACCTCTTATCGCTTTCACGCAGAAAGCCCCCTTTCCCTGAATGGCATAGGCACCGGCCTTATCCAACGGCTCACCGGTCCGGACATACCAATCAATCTCTTCCCGGGATAAGGATTTAAAACTGACCCTGGTCGAAACGCTTTGAATCAATGAACGGTTCAAGACCCTATGCTTTAAACAAAAACCGGTAATCACCTCATGGGTTTCCCCACTTAAAAGCCGTAGAAAACTTTTCGCTTCCTGAAAATTTTTAGGTTTTCCCAGGATTTTTTCTCCCGAAACAACCACCGTGTCGGCCCCCAAAATCCATTGGCTGGGATAAAGAGAGGAAACGATTCCGGCTTTTGCTTCGGCCATACGTTTTGAAAAAAAAACCGGGTCTTCCTTGGAGCGCGGAATTTCCCTGACTTCAGCGGGAACAATTTTCAACCGCAACCCTAAATCCTTCAGTAAGGCTTTTCGCCTGGGTGAACCTGAAGCTAAAATCAATAAGAAAAGTGGCTGCATTCTGGGGATCACTTTTCCGTTAGCCGTTTGAAGACCTGATGGGTGTTTTGGAGTACAGCCTGACTTAATTCCGATAAAGCCATCCCCCTGATCCGGGCTACCTGTTCAGCGGTATGAAGCACATAGGCCGGTTCATTCCGTTTACCCCGAAAGGGATGGGGAGCCAGATAAGGGGCGTCGGTCTCCAGAAGGAGCGATTCAAGGGGCGCCCGTCGGACGACCTCTTCCAGGACCGAACCCTTTTTATAAGTAACGGCCCCGGTGACCGACAGAGAAAAGTTAAAATCCAGACATTGTTTGGCCGTTGCCCAATCACCGGAAAAGCAATGGAAAACTCCTCCGACTTCCCAGGCCTTTTCTTCTCTTAAAATCGTCAACACTTCGGCATGAGCCTCCCGGTCATGAATGATGATCGGTAACCGGACTTCCCGTGCCAGGCGAATCATTTGTCGAAAGGTCTCTTTCTGCTCTTGGGGAGGTGAGAGATTGCGGAAAAAATCCAACCCGATTTCACCTAAAGCGACCACTAAGGGATCTTGCGTCAGTTCGCTTAATTGGGGGAGAATTTCCGGGTTAAAAGAGGCGGCATCATGAGGGTGGAAACCGACCGTGGCCCAAATGATTTGGTAGGTCTTGGCTAAAGCCAAGGCTTTCCGGCTGCTTTCCAGATCGGTTCCAATGGTGATGATCCTGGTTATCCCATTGATAGTGGCCCGCTCAATCACCTGGGGGCGATCCGGGTCAAATTCTTTCATTTCCAAATGAGCGTGAGAGTCAATCCACATTGCGTTAGATATAAGCATTCTAATAAAACTCGTTGAGAAAAATGTCAGAGAAAAATTTCAGATTTGAGGTATAAGAATCTAACCTATTAATACCATTCTAATTTATATATCATACATTTCCATAAAAACCAATTTATTCAAACAAGATATTTCTTTTGAAATTTTTTGGTAAATATGTTAGAAACCTCACAAAACATAGAGGTTTCACCCATAATTCCTTTGATAAAGCATAACAATCGCCCCCCGCAGTTCGCTCCAAGGATATTCGATTTTCGTCTTCCACTTTGTGGATCACCATCCTTTTGCTCGGGAAAAAAGGGAAAGGTTATGGTTGCGTGAAAAAAATCGGTATCAAAGGGACGGGAGCTTATCTACCGGAGCGAATTATTCCCAATTCCTTTTTCGAAAAAACACTCGATACCTCCAATGAATGGATAATCAGTCGAACCGGTATTGAGCAAAGAAGGATGGTTCTTCCCGGCCAGAGTCTATCGGAAATCGCCACCCCGGCCTGTAAACAAGCCTTGCAAATGGCCGGTCTTTCAGCGAGTGATTTAGATTTGATTATCGTGGGGACCTCCACGCCGGACATGCTTACACCCTCAACCGGCTGTCTTCTTCAACATCGTCTGGGTGCAAAAAAAGCAGTTGCCTTTGATGTCAGCGCGGCCTGTCCGGGTTTTATCTATGGGTTGAGTATCGCCCAAAAATTTATGCAAGACGGCTCTCATCAACATGCTCTGATCGTCGGCGGGGAAATCCTATCCCACCGGATTGATTATGAAGACCGTGCCACCTGCGTCCTGTTCGGAGACGGAGTCGGGGCTGTGGTCTTGGGTCCTTCCAAAGGGCGGGGAGAAGGGGAGATTCTGTCTGTCGATATTCAGTCCAATGGAAACCTTTGGAAACTGCTGAATATTCCTGGTGGCGGCTCACTCCATCCCCCTTCCCGGGAAATGGTTGAAGCCGGGCTCCATCATATCAAGATGCAGGGGAATGAAGTGTTCAAGCATGCGGTTCGTTATATGAGCGATGCCGTCAGGAAGATTTTAGAAAACAGTGGCTTTATAAGCCGGCAAATCGACTGGTTCATCCCTCATCAGGCGAATATCCGAATCATGGAGGCGGTGGCCAAACAAGTGGAGATTCCGCTGGAAAAGGTGATCAAAACCGTTCATAAATATGGTAACACTTCTGCGGCCACGATTCCTACGGCCCTGGATGAATCGGTTCGAAGCGGACCGATAAAAAAAGGGGATCTGGTCCTGGTGGCTTCTTTTGGGGCCGGTTTCACTTGGGGGGCAGCCTTATTCCGAATGTAAATTATTAGAGGAAATGTACCTGAACAATTACGAGGAAATGAATATGCCGATTTTTGAATTTTGTTGTGACCGATGTCAACATACCTTTGAACTGCTGGCGGTTCAAAGTAAAGACCTGATCGAACCCGTTTGTCCCTCCTGCCAGTCTCCGGAGATCAGCCGGGTATTATCGAAGATCAATATCGGAAGTCCCGGGAGGAGTGGGCAATCCCTACCCCAGGTGACTGAACGAACTTGTGCCTCGGGGAATTGTGCCACCATTGATATCCCCGGTCCAAGCAAATAGTCCGGCCCTTGGCCCCTTTCCTTCTTCTTCATAAACAAAGGCTCTCAAAGTGATAACCTCCTAAAAAGTCAAAAAAACGACTTTTCAGGAGGCGGGAAAGGGCTTCCCCTCTCCCGCCACTTGAAGTGAATTCAAGTGGTTCCACCTTCACCCCAGGCCGGGACTTAATCGTCCTCGGCCTGTTGATGGACTTCTTACGAGTCCATCAAAGATAAAGTCCTTTGGAAAAAACCAATTAAGGGAATCTTTCCCCAAAATACCGGCAAGCCCGCTGGTCCAAAGTTTGCCGCCGCCTATGGCTTAACTTGACAAGCAGCCGGAATTGTATTAAAGGCTAATCAAACCGATGGACGATCTTTTAACCCTATCGCATTTTGATTTTATTTTACCACCTGGTTTAATAGCCCAGGCGCCATGTGCCGAAAGGGATCAGTCCCGGCTTATGGTCCTGGATCGAGAGACCGGGAATCTCGAACACCGGCATTTTACGGGGATCATCGATTATTTGATTTCCGGAGATGTGCTGGTGGTCAACGATACCCAAGTGATTCCAGCGCGTTTGGAAGGGAAGAAAAAGAGCGGGGGGCGGGTGGAATGCCTGATTTTACATTATACGGGCCACCCGGTCTATGAAACTTATACCACGCCCTGTCTGCTTAAGGCCGGGGGAAAAATTAGAGCAGGCGATCGGATCTATTTTGGCGAAAGTCTAACCGGAGAGATCCTTTCCCCGTCACAAAACGGAACGGTCCTGGTACGGTTTTATTTCGAAGGAGGGCTGGACTCCGCTTTAAAAAAATTCGGACAAGTTCCTCTGCCGCCCTACATTCACCGGGACGCTCATGATCCCGATCTCTCGGAACAGGATCGGGTTCGCTACCAAACCGTATACGCCCGAAATCCAGGAGCGGTGGCCGCCCCAACGGCCGGACTTCATTTTTCTCCGGGATTGATTGCCTCCCTTAAGGCCAAGGGTGTCGGTTGGGTTTCTCTTACCTTACCTGTCGGCTATGGCACTTTTGCCCCGGTCAAAACGGAAAAAATATCCGAACATAAAATACACTCGGAATCATTCAGTGTTCCAGCTCAAACCGCCCGGGTGATTCGGGAACATAAGGAAAGAGGGGGCCGGATAATCGCCGTGGGGACCACTTGTGTCCGGGCCCTGGAATACTTAGCCCTAAAATATGGAACTGTCAAGGCCGAAGAAGGGGATTGCGATCTTTTTATTACCCCGGGTTTTTCTTTTCAAGTGATTGACGGATTGATTACCAACTTTCATCTGCCCAGGACTACTTTGCTGATGCTGGTTTCCGCCTTTGCCGGGATGGAAAAAATTCAAAAGGCCTACCGGGAGGCCATTGAGCGAAAATACCGGTTCTATAGTTATGGAGATGCGATGTTGATTCTTTAAAACAAGAATCCAGAATACAGGAGTCAGAATTCTATTTTTTTATGTTTTCTTTTCAAGTTGAACACCAGGAAGTCCAGGGCCAGGCCAGAATCGGGAAAATCACAACTTCCCGGGGAGAGATCCGAACGCCGGTTTTCATGCCGGTGGGGACCCAGGGATCGGTGAAGGCCTTAACCCCTGAAGATCTTTCATCCTTAGGGGTTGAAATTATTCTGGCCAATACTTATCATCTGTTTTTGCGGCCGGGGCATGAACGGATTGCCCGGTTGGGAGGTCTCCATAGTTTTATGAATTGGCATCGGCCGATTCTGACCGACAGCGGGGGTTACCAGGTTTACAGTTTGGGGGCCTTGCGTAAAATCAGTCCCCAAGGAGTTTCTTTTCGCTCTCACCTGGACGGCTCAAGCCATTTTCTTACCCCGGAACTGGCTATTGAAATTCAGGAGGCCTTGGGATCGGATATCGCTATGTGTTTGGATGAATGCACCCCTTATCCGGTGACTTATGACTATGCCCGCCTCTCTCTGGAATTGACCCGGGGCTGGGCCCTTCGCTGCCAACAAGCCCGTCATAAAAAAGAACAAGCCCTGTTTGGGATCATTCAGGGGGGGACCTTTAAAGATCTGAGAAAAGAGAGCGCTGAATCCATTGTGAATATCGGATTTGATGGCTACGCCCTGGGAGGCTTGAGTGTAGGAGAGGAAAGGGCTTCAAGACAGGAAATCATGGCCCGGACCCTGCCTTTGTTACCGAAGGAAAAACCCCGTTATCTGATGGGACTGGGGGCTCCTGAAGATCTGATTGAAGGTATCGACCTGGGGGCTGATATGTTTGATTGTGTTCTGCCGACCCGCAACGCCCGAAATGGCATGCTTTTTACCAGGAACGGTCCGGTGATTATCAAGAAGGCCGAATATGCTGAGGATCCCCGGCCGGCGGACCCGGAATGCGGCTGCTATACCTGTCGAAATTATTCCCGGGCTTACCTTCGTCACCTCTATAATTCAAAGGAATTACTTTCTTACCGGCTGAATACTCTTCATAACATCCATTATTTTATGGAATTGATGCAGACGGTACGGGAGGCTATTGCCCAGGATCGGTTCCTGGAATTTAAAAAAGCTTTTTATAACCAGAGAAAGGAGTAATTTTATGTATCTATTTACCGCCGTTGCCGAGGCCATGGGGCTTCCCGGAGGAGGATCCGGAGGTTCCGGAGCAGGAGGATTTGCGGGATTGATCCCCTTGATCCTGATGTTTGTGATTTTTTATTTTTTGTTAATCCGACCTCAACAAAAAAAGGCCAAAATGCACCGTCAATTGTTGAGCAACCTGAAGCGGGGGGATTCAGTCATCACAACCGGAGGGATCTACGGCCGGATCGCCGAGATAAACGACAACATCATCGTCCTGGAAGTGGCCGATAAGGTCCGCATCAAAGTGGCCCGGACTTTTGTCTCCGGACTGGCCGGGACCGGCCAGGAGGTTCCGCAGCCCCCGAAACCGGCCTGATGCTGAGGCGTGAGGCGTGAGGCGTGAGGCGAAACCCTTATTACCATGCCTTATGGGAAGTGATCCTTTGACAGGAGTTGTAATGGATCGAAAATCTCTTTATCCCTGGCTGGCCTTGAATCAGATCGCCGGTTTGGGAAAAGTCGGTTACGCTCATCTGATAGAGAGATTTGGATCTCCTGGAAAGGTTTTTCAAGCCGATCTTGAGGAGTTGCAGTCGATCGAAGGGATCCGGAAGAATACCGCGCTGGCCATTGTAAAATTTAAAAGAGCTGAAAAAATTGATCGAGAATTAGATGAATTGGAAAGACAGAAGGTCGGGGTCCTGACTTCTAAAGATCGTTGGTATCCTTCTCTGTTAGCCAAGATACATGATCCCCCGCCCTATTTATATTACAAAGGGACCCTTTCTCTTCAAGATGATCGATCTTTGGCCGTGGTCGGTTCCCGTCAAGCCTCCCCTTACGGGATCAAGGTGACCGAACGGTTGACTTGGGCTTTATCCCAAAAATCATTGACCATCGTCAGCGGCATGGCGCGCGGTATTGATGCCGCCGCTCATCAAGGGGCGTTGATGGCCCAGGGCAGAACTGTCGCTGTATTGGGTTCGGGTCTGGATGTTATTTATCCGCAAGAAAATAAAAAGCTCTTTGACCGGATCGTTGAATCAGGGCTGGTCTATTCGGAATTTCCATTGGGGACCCTCCCCGAGCGTCAGAATTTTCCGATCCGAAACCGCATCATCAGCGGGTTGTCGCTGGGAGTAGTCATCGTGGAGGCCACGCAGCGCAGCGGGTCTCTGATTACAGCCCGATTGGCCTTGGATCAGGGGCGGGAGGTCTTCGCCGTTCCCGGAAGTGTGGAATCTTTTAAAAGCTCCGGAACCCATAGTCTGATCAAACAAGGGGCCAAATTAGTGGAACATGCCCAGGATATTTTGGAAGAACTTCATTGGGACGAAATATCCCAGGAGAACGCTCCGGGTCTAATTAAGGTGGATGAAAAACCCCCTTCCCTCCCTGCCAAAGAAAAACAAGTCTGGGATCTCCTGTCCGGCGGGTCCCTTCATGTGGATCAGATGGTCCGGCAGACCGGGATAGGCATATCCCCGCTGCTGTCCCTGTTATTGGAGATGGAACTCAAAGGACTGATCAGGCAATTGCCTGGAAAATATTTTATCAGGAGGTAAAGAGGAAAAATCGGAGTAATGGAGTATTGGAGTATTGGAATGTTGGAAAATGCGGGAGATGGTTCAACAGAATTCCAACACTCCAACACTCCAAAACTCCATCACTCCAGTTTATTTCTTTTAAGGAAATATGGAAAAATCGTTGTTGATCGTGGAATCACCGACCAAGGTCCGAACCATCAAAAAATATCTGGGGGGCGAGTTTGAGGTCAAGGCCTCCCTCGGTCATATTAAGGATTTGCCCACCAAACTGCTTGGGGTGGACATAGAAAATCAATTCAAACCGGAATTTCAAATTATTTCCGGAAAAGACAAGATACTGAAAGAGTTGAAACAGGCGGCCAAAAAGATCCACCATATTTACCTGGCTCCTGACCCGGACCGCGAAGGGGAGGCCATTGCCTGGCATCTGGCCGAAGAACTGGCCGGGAAGGATAAAGAATTTCATCGGGTCCTTTTCCATGAGCTGTCTCCCAAAGCGATACAGGAAGCTCTGGCTCACCCGGAGGAGTTGAACGAACAACGCTTCCAATCGCAACTGGCGCGCCGCATTCTCGATCGTCTGGTAGGTTACCAGATTTCTCCCCTCCTCTGGGATAAGGTCAAAAGGGGTTTAAGCGCCGGCCGGGTGCAGTCCGTAGCCGTTCGACTCATCTGTGACCGGGAACGGGAAATACAGGCCTTTGTTTCCAGAGAATACTGGTCGATCACCGCCGCCCTTCAAGCCGATCTTCCTCCGGATTTTGAAGCCAAACTGATTAAAGCGCAGGGGAAAGCCGTCAAGATCGCCAACGAACAACAGGCCAAAACGATCACCGACCGTCTGCAGCAGGAATCCTTCCAGGTAATCCATATCGATAAAAAGGAGCGCAAAAGAAATCCTTTGCCCCCTTTTACCACCAGCCAATTGCAGCAAGAGTCTTTTCGCAAGCTGCGTTTTCCGGCCAAAAAAACCATGTTTCTGGCCCAGAAACTTTACGAAGGGGTCGAGGTCGGCGATGAAGGATTGGTCGGCCTGATAACCTATATGCGAACGGATTCAACCAGGGTTTCCCAAGAGGCCCTGACCGCCGTTCGCCATTATATTCAAGGCCAGTTTGAAGCGGAATACGTGCCCGGGAAACCCCATTTCTATACCAATAAAAAGTCGGCCCAGGACGCCCATGAGGCCATTCGTCCCACCTCCATGAATTTATCCCCGGATAACCTGGCCCGGTTTCTGGATAAGGATTTACTGGCCCTTTACCGCCTGATCTGGAACCGGTTCGTGGCCAGCCAGATGAAGGCCGCCCTGTTTGATCAAACCACGGTGGATATACAGGCCGGGGACTTTTTATTCCGGGCTTCCGGCTCCGTCTTGCGCTTTCCCGGTTTTACGGCCGTCTATGAAGTTGGAAAAGATATTGTTTCCCCGGAGGAGGAAGAGGAAGAGAAAAAAGGGCAACTCCCGGTTCTTCAGGTTCATCAGAATCTGACTTTACTCCGGATCATTCCCAAACAACACTTTACCCAACCGCCGCCCCGTTATACCGAGGCCACCCTGGTCAAAGAGTTGGAGGAAAAAGGGATCGGCCGCCCCAGTACCTATGCGGCCATCATCTCCACTATTCAGGAAAAAGACTATGTTAAGAAGGAAAAATATTTTTTCTCTCCCACCGAGCTGGGTTTTCTGGTTAATGATCTCCTGGTAAAGAATTTTCCCGATATCCTGGACGTCCAGTTCACCGCCCTGATGGAAAACAACCTGGATCAGATCGAAGAAGGCAAGCAGGAATGGACCAAGGTCCTGGGAGATTTTTATCAGCCTTTTTCCAAGGACCTGGACCGGGCCCGGGCGGAAATGAAACAGGTCAGGGGCAAGGGCGTAAAGACCGATATCATTTGCCCGACCTGTGGAAAACCCATGGCCATCCGTATTGGGAAGAACGGACCATTCCTGGCCTGTTCCGGCTATCCGGCCTGCAAACAAACTCAAAATTTCGTCCGGGATGAGAAGGGAATTATCCGGCCGGTGAACGCGGAAACTCCTCAATCGGATCCTTCGGGCAAAGCCTGTCCGCAATGCGGGAAATCGATGGTGGTCCGCAATGGACGCTTCGGGTCTTTCTGGGCCTGTTCCGGATATCCGGACTGTAAGCAAACTCAGCCGATTTCACCGGAGGGCCAACCCTCCGAGGAACCCTCTCCGCCCGTGATCAGCGATCAGGCCTGTCCCAAGTGCGGGGGGCCCATGGTGGTGAAAAAAAACCGTTTTGGCGGAACTTTCCTGGCCTGCGAAAAATATCCCAAATGTAAATCGACCCTCCCGGTGGCCACTGAGTTTCCCTGCCCGACCCCCGGATGTTCCGGAATGCTGGTTTCCCGGGTGGCCCGAAAAAAGGGATTGAAGTTTTTAGGCTGCAGCCGCTATCCGAAATGCAAAACCATGATCTGGGGAAAACCAGTTAAGGAAACCTGTCCGCAATGCCAGGCCCCTTTCTTAGTGGAGAAGACCACTAAAAAAGAAGGGACGGTCTGGTCCTGCGCCAACAAGGAATGCGGCTATCAACAGAAACAGGAAAGGGATTAAAGGGTCCGGGAAGGGTTGATGATTTATTTCAACTCCTCCAGGGCAGATAGGCTTTCATCGTTTGACGGACCTGTTGAAACCAGGTTTGCGAGTAGATGTAATTAACCATCATCCCGCATGATTCCATCAAGCCACGCGGAAAAAGATTGGCGCCGAAGTTTATGTTTTGCAGCCCCACAACAGCGCCATTGCCCAGGTGAAAATTGGCCACCGGATTGAGGGGTTTCCCGCGCCGGTCCTTTTCCTGAGACAGGTAAAAATGAACTAAATCGGTCAAAGGTTTTTTCAATAGACCGGGATATTCAGGATCTTTAATCCATTGCTGGCTGGACAGGATTTCTAAAAGGGCCGAGTTCAGATCGACAACCGGTCGGCCTGTTTTTGTCTGATGGATTTCAAGGAGGGACTGCCGGATTTTTTCCGGAAATAACTTCGTCAAACGATCCCGGTTCATTTGGAAAGAATGATTTTCTCCTTTGAGGATCGGTTGGAAATAACGGTCCCAGAACCCCGGGATTGGGCTTAGGGTGGCAAAGGTTTTTATGCCGGAGTATTTTTTCCCCAGGGTTTCGACGACTTGGAATATGAGAACCTTGCCTAAACCTAACCCGGACAATCCGTTTTGGGTATTGTTGATTGAGTAAAAAATAGCCGTGTCCGGGGATTTTTTATTGTTAAGAGGATCTTCTCGATTTTCCATAATGGTATGGATGGAGGTGGCCATGCCCCGGGTCAAGGCTGCCTCGATGAACGTGATCGGCTCATCGGGCATCAGGCGGTGATAGAGGGCGAAACAGCGACGATCCGCTCCCAGGCGGGAGCCCATTTCTTCCAGGCTGGCCATGGGATGAACCAGATCGTGCTCTTTGAGGAATCTAATCTGGCGATAGGGAGAATCCAGGGTGATTTCATTGAGGAAAAGGAATCCACCCTGGAACCAGAGATCAAACAGTTGAGCGATGTCCAGATCCAATGGCTCCAAGTTTACCGGATTTTGACGTTGAGCGGCGATGACATCGGCCCTCAGATCCAGGAGAAATTTCAATCCGCCGGAAAAGTTTAGGAAATTTCTAAAGATCCGAATCCTGGGGGATTCGATTTTCCGGCGAAGGCCGATCAACCCCTGCTGCAATCGGGTCGCGTCTTTTCCTTCATCGGCCAACACCAGGCGTAATTCTTTTTCAATATCTTTCTTGTTGATTTCAAATTTCCGGATAACCGCTTTAAAAAACCCGGGATGTTCTTCGGCCGGGATGGAGCGGTATTGGTTTTGGAATCTGATCAATAATTCCAAGGCGGCTTCTTTTTGGTTATGAATAGTTTTTAATAGATCCAAAAGATTGTCGATTTTTTTTGCAGAACTTCTACTTATTTCCATCGTATCTTTCTTTTGTTCTTTTATTGATTTTTTGAAATTTGCGGATTTATTATAAGAAGTTCCCCTCTTGGTCCACCTATTTTTCGAAAGCGATTGTTTTCCTGAATCGATGATATATAATAATTTTATGCCTCAGCGGAGGAAAGTCAAGTCAATTCATTATCATGGTAGGTAGGCAGGCAGGGATTAGGAATGGCTTTTCGAACTAACGGGATCACCATCATCGGCGGGGGCCTGGCCGGGTCTGAGGCCGCCTGGCAGGCGGCGAGGCAGGGGATCCGGGTCCGCCTTCTGGAGATGAAACCCCTGCGTTTTTCTCCGGCCCATCATTCCCCTTGGCTGGCCGAACTGGTCTGCAGCAATTCTCTGCGTTCTCAAGACCCGGAAAGTGCGGTCGGGCTGCTCAAAGAAGAAATGCGTCTTTTAGGTTCGCTGGTCCTGGAATCGGCCCTGGCCAACCGGGTGCCGGCCGGAAAAGCCCTGGCCGTGGACCGGGACCGGTTCGCCCGTTTCATTACCGATCGAATAACGAACCATCCTCTGATAGAAATTATTAATCAGCATGTGTCCTTAATCCCCGACCAGGATCCCCTGATTCTGGCCACCGGCCCATTAACCAGCGATGAATTGGCCCAGGGCCTCGGTCAGTTGCTGGGTTCAGCCACTCTGCATTTCTACGATGCCATCGCCCCGATTATTTTTCGGGATTCCATTGATTTCGGAAAAGCTTATTTAGGTTCGCGTTACGGGCATGGGGGCGAGGATTATATTAATTGCCCCATGGGTGAGGCGGAATACCAGCTTTTCCTGGATCGCCTTCTTCAGGCCGAACAGGTTCCCCTCCATTCCTTTGAGGGGCCCCGCTATTTTGAAGGCTGTCTGCCCATTGAAATCATGGCCCGGCGGGGTAGGGACACCCTCCGATTCGGCCCGATGAAACCGGTGGGGCTGCCCGATCCCCGAACGGGTAAGATCCCTTATGCGGTGGTTCAATTGCGGCAGGACAACCAGGAGGGAACTTTATTCAACATGGTAGGTTTTCAGACCAAACTGAGATGGCCGGAACAGGAACGCGTTTTCCGGCTGATTCCCGGTCTGGAACAGGCCGAATTTGCCCGTTTGGGCAGCATCCATCGCAATACCTTTGTCAACGCTCCGGAAGTGCTCCTGCCCACCTTGCAACTGAAAAAGGACCCGCGAATCTTTCTGGCCGGTCAAATCACCGGGGTGGAAGGTTATGTGGAATCCTCAGCCATGGGGATTCTGGCCGGGATTAATGCCGGTCGGTACGCGCAAAATAAAAGGTTAGCGGTCCCTCCGGAAACGACCGCCATTGGGGCTTTGGTAGCCCACATCAGTCAGGGACCCAAAAAAGACTTTCAACCCATGAACATCAATTTCGGGCTTTTTCCTCCCCTGGAGGGAAAAGTCCCCCGACGGTTTCGGGGGAAGGCCTACGCCGATAGGGCTTTGGAAGCCTTAAAGGGCTGGGTCAATAGTCCTCTTTTTTCGAGTTGAACCCCCAGACCTGTTTAGACCGGAGGGCACCCCGGGTTTGTATTTCTTCTTTGGGCATTGAGGAGGAAAGCACGGGTCATAGCCCCGGATATCGAATTTCCTCCCCCATCCATTTTCTCAGAGTACTGCTTCATTTTTCAAAAAATACAGTTTTGACTTTATTGACCCTTCTTCGGGTTTCTTTTATTTTTATAGGGATATTAATTTGACAAGTTCGTAAAAAGTTACCGGAAGCCCGAATTCGTCATTCCCGCGGAAGCGGGAATCCAGAAAACTCAATCCCGCCTTGGCGGGAGACCCCCGCCCCCCGCTGAAGACACTCGGGGGCAGGCTTCGCGGGGGTGACGGCTTTGGAGACTTTTTACAGATTCATAAAATTTAAATCCTCTAAAACAAATGATGGCCACCAATAAAACCGAACCGAGCCTAAGGGATGACCATTCCGGACGCTCACCTGCCGCCTTTACTCCCTTTAGGCTAATCGGCCGGAGGGCCATCCGCTGGGTCAACAACATGGGGGCGGGGATCATTTTCCTCTTATTGGCCCTGGGGATGATTTTCCGGCCCAAACAGCTCCCCAAGATCTTCCAGCAAGTCTATGAAATCGGCGCCTCATCCTCGCCGATCATTCTGCTGGTTGGTTTGTTCACCGGCATGGTCCTAAGCCTTCAATCCTACCACGCTTTAGTCAAATTCGGGGCCCAGGGGTCCCTGGGCACGCTGGTGGCCCTCTCTCTGATCAGGGAATTAGGCCCGGTTTTGACGGCGATAATGGTTACCGCCCGGGCCGGTTCGGCCATGACCGCCGAGATTGGCAGCCAGCGCATCTCGGAACAGGTTGACGCCCTGAAAACCATGCGCATCGATCCACTCAAATTCCTGGTCAGCCCCAGAATAACCGCTTCGGTGATCAGCTTTCCCCTGCTCACAGCCGTCTTTGACCTTATCGGTATACTGGGAGGTTATATCACCGGGGTGCTGATTCTGGGGTTGAACAGCGGCACTTACTTTTACCGCGTTCAGTCCAGTGTGGAACTGAAGGATGTCACCGATGGTTTCATCAAGGCCGTGGTTTTTGCCGTGATCGTTTCCACCATCTGCTGTTTTCAGGGGTTTTTCGCCCATCTGCGCAGCGACAGCCATGGGGCCAAGGCCATCGGTTTCTCGACCACCTCGGCTGTGGTGCTTTCCTGTGTGCTTATTCTGGTAGCCGATTATGTGGTTACCTCGATCCTGATTTGAAAAGGCCCATGGATAACCCCTTGATCGAATTTAAAGGCGTCAGCAAAGGCTTCGATTCCCGAACGGTCCTTGATCGGGTCGACCTGAAGATCTATGAGGGAGAAGTGACGACCATCATCGGCCTCAGCGGGGCCGGAAAGAGCGTTCTCCTCAAGCACATCAACGGGTTGGTCCAACCCGACCAAGGGACCATTTTTTTCCGCGGCCGGCCCCTTGATCAGATGACCAGGAAAGAAAAGGAGGCTATTCTCTCTCAGATCAGTTATATGTTCCAGGACAATGCCCTCTTCGATTCGATGACCGTCTATGAGAATGTCGCCCTTCCTCTCCGGGAAACGACCAACCTGGGAAGGGCCGAGATCGATCAGCGGGTGATGGCCAGAATCGAACAGACCGAGCTCGAAGACGCCGCTCATAAATATCCCTCGGAACTTTCCGGCGGGATGCAAAAGCGGGCGGCCCTGGCCAGAGCCCTGGTCACCGATCCTGCTATCGTCCTTTTTGACGAACCCACAACCGGTCAGGACCCGGTCCGCAAAAATGCCATCCTGAGCATGATCGCCGAATACAAAAGAAAATTCAACTTCACGGCTATTCTGGTCAGTCATGAAATCCCCAACGTCTATTTTATTTCCAACCGTATCCTGGCCCTCTATAATCAAAAGGTTGTTTTTCAGGGCACTCCCGAGGAACTGGAAGATTTCGAGCATCCTTTCAAAGAAGAAGTCATTCACAGCTTCGAAGGGCTGCAGGAGGAATTGACTGGCTTATATTCGAGACGCCAGTTTAAGGTTTTATATCATACCCAGTTGCGAAATAGACGCCTTGAAGACGTCTACTGCCTGGGCGTCTTTGCCCTGAAGGGGCTTGATGAGATCATTGCCGGTCTGGGCCATGATGCCGGCCAGAAGGCGATCAGATCCTTGGGGGGCTTTATCAACAAACACTTCGGGGCTATCGGCGGCTTTTCCACCCGCCGCCATCTCAACGAAATCGTGGTTATGGTCCCGATGTGCGAGCGGGAGGAAGCCGAGGCCATCCTCAAGGATTTTGTCAAAGATTTTAAGGAGCAGGGGATCCGGAAGATCTGGGCCGAGGCCCGCAAACAGGTGATTTCCGGGTCCTGTGTTGAATTCACCATCCAGGGCGGGTTTGCGCCAGGCCGGCCGGAGGTGGATATGGAAGACCTTATTGCATCGGCCAAGAATCAACAGAGAGAAATTGGCCGGTTCATCTGCACCGGGGAGGAATAAACCATTGAAAAAGTATACCCATGAAACCTACGCCGGCCTTTTCGTGGTCCTGGGGTTGATCGTGGTCGCCTATATGACCGTGACGCTGGGGCACGTCTCCTTTCTGGGACGAACCTACCCCCTTAATGCCAAGTTTACCAATGTAAGCGGGTTGCGGGCCGGCAGTTCCGTAGATATGATGGGTATTGAGGTCGGGCAGGTCGAACAGATCACCCTGGACCAGAAAGACCAGATGGCGGTGGTGGAAATGCGGATCAAGGAGGGGGTCAAGGTCTACGGCGATGCCATTGCCTCCATCAAAACCGAAGGACTGATCGGCGATAAGTATGTCAGTATCGACCCGGGGGGGGCGGAAAAACCCCTTAAACCCGGGGGGACCATCCTGGCCACGCAACCGGCCGTAGACATCGGGGAAATCGTCGGTAAATACGTCTTCGGAGGAGTCAAGGGTTCGGAGGAAAATATCCAGGCCGGGGGAGGAAACCAATGATCATGCGAATCGTTTCTGGCGGTATCTTAATCCTTATCCTTTTTACGCTTCCTTTATATGCCGGCCCTCCACTCGACACCCTTCAGACGGAGGTCAACAAGGTCCTTGACCTATTACGCCAGAAAAAACTAAAGGACGAAACCAAAAAAGAGAGACTCGAGGAGATCTACGGCCGAATGTTCGATGAAGTCGAAATGGGTCGGCGCACCCTGGCCCGAAATTGGGCAAAACTCAATCCCTCGCAGCAACAGGAATTCGTCCGGCTATACCGGCAGATATTGGCCAAGGCCTATTTAGACAAGATCCTGACCTATACCAACGAGAAAATCATTTATACCCGGGAGAACCTGCTCTCCCAGGATCAGGCCGAGATCCAGACTAAAATTATCACTGCATCGAAAGAAATCCCCATTAATTACAGAATGATTATGAAGGACAAAGTCTGGAAGGTTTATGACGTCGTGGTTGAAAATGTCAGTCTGGTCCAGAACTATCGCAGCCAGTTCAACTCCATTCTGGCCAACAAGACCCCGGATCAAATGATCGAGATCTTGAAAAAAAAGGCCCAAAGCCAACAGGAAGGCAAAAAGGGGTCTTGAAAATGAGGAAAGATCTCGCCTGTCTGGTCTTATTGACTTTTTGGGCATCAGGCTGCGCCCACAACCGGACCGATTTCTCATCAGCCACGGTACCTTTGGCCTCCGCGGGAATGGCTGAGGAAAAGCCAAAGGAGAGTACGGAGGGGAAACCCCCCGCTCTTCCCGAGCCTTCTTCGTCCCTGAAATCATCCGGGGAGGTTTCATCTGAAGGCAGAAAAAGCGATAACGCTTCCCCGGAAGAAGAAAACTTTGAGGAAGGGACAGGCGCGGCGATTGCCGACCCGCTGGAACCTTTCAATCGGGCCATGTTCCAATTCAACGACAAATTATATTTCTGGCTCTTAAAGCCCGTGGCTCAAGGGTATAATAAGGTGGTCCCCGAGCCCGCCAGGAAAGGAGTGAAGAATTTCTTCACCAATCTCGGTTTTCCGAAAAGGTTTTTCGGCAGTCTGCTCCAGGGAGATTTCAGGGGGGCGGCGGCCGAGCTTGGGCGTTTCGCGGTGAACACCCTCTGGGGGGCCGGGGGATTTTTGGACCCTTCGTCCGATCAACAGTTGGATATCCCTAAAAGGGAGGCGGATCTTGGTCAGACCTTGGGTGTCTATGGGATCGGGCAGGGTTTTTTTATCATCTGGCCGATACTGGGACCCTCCAGCGCCCGGGATTCGCTGGGGATGGTCGGTGACTATTTTTGGGACCCCTTGAGCTATATTTCCCCCTGGTATGACTCCGTCGGGGTGAAAAGTTATCAAGAAGTAAACGATGTGGCCTTCAGGATCGGGGACTACGAATCTTTCTTAGAAGCGACCATCGATCCCTATGTGGCCTTGCGTGACGCCTATACCCAATACCGGCTGAAAAAGATTGAAATGGGAAAAGGAAAATCGGAACCTCCCAAACCGGCGGGGATGAGGTAAACCGTCAGGCCATGCTTTTAGTGGCCTGACACCAGCCGATCGGCTTTGCCGACCTAAGGGGCTTCCATGTGGAAGCCGACATGAAAATTGAGCGCGTTGGGCTCTGAACTCTATTTTCGTATTAAATGAAAATGAAATCCCCTTTAAAAGTGCTCGATCCTTTTGCCTCCGACCTTTCAGTTGAGGTGAATTTATGAGGAAGGTCCACGGCCTGCTGAAAGGTTTTATGGCCATAGTCTTCTGGGCCGTTTTCTTTTTATCCTGCCAGGGGACGGCGGAGGCAAGCGGACCTTTCGGCCCACCCCGGTCTCTTTCCCGGGGAGAAGGGGGATTGGCTACGGCTATCGGTTATTGGCGCAATGAGTCCGATTATCAGATCGGCCGGGACCGGACCTTCAGGCAAAATCAGATCTATTCCCAGTTGGGCTATGGAAATAAAAACTGGGAGATATACGGGCGGATCGGGTTTTCCGACTTAAAAATCTCCGAGGCCTTCCGCGGCGATCCGGATTCGGCCATCATTTCTAAAAACGATTTTGAGGACCAATGGATCTGGTTCGGCACCCTGGGGGCCAAAGGGTTTTATCCCTTCAACAGGGCGTTTGGAATCGGGGCTTTTATACAAGGCTCCTATTTTAAGGACTTCAACGACCGGGTTTCCGGGACTTTTGCTGACATTCCTTTTGCTGCTCAGGTCAAGGTGGAGAATTTATGGGATGCGAACTTCGGCCTTGGCCTGCAAATCACGTCTTTCCCCCGGATAAAATTCTATCTCGGACCTTATGTCCGCTATTCGGAAGCCAGGCTGGCCTCTTCCGCGCCCATCCCCGGCCTGGTCAGCAACGCCGGCAGCCAACGGATACCGGAAGGATGGCACCTGGGGGGTTACGCCGGGATTTCCCTGCCCCTGGGAAGGGGATTCCATCTCAATATCGAAGGGCGGTATTCAGAAAGATTTTCCGCCGGGGCGGCAGTCGTTTACACTTATTAAAAAAGATAAATCGCCCCGACACTGCTCAAAACAAAATGCTCAGGCATCTCCCTGCCAACCAGGAAGATTTAGGTTCGTCATAAATTTAACATCGGAGCTCAGGCCGCGGCCCGCCAGGGCCGTCGAGCCCGCAGCCAATTGTTATGCGCCGCGCTAACGCTCTACTTATTTTTGAGATCCTTCTTGGCGGACTTAATGTATCTCCCAAAGTCACGATCCTTCTTTCTCTTCTCGACATATGACATTTGATGGAACTCAGACTCTTCCCTGAGCTTGAGGTAATTATCATAGTGCTCTTGACTGAGAGCGCCTGAATTTACCGCCTCAAGCACAGCGCAGCCAGGCTCGCCCGTATGACTGCAATTCCTGTAGCGGCAACCAGAGGCGGACCCGATGATGTCGGAAAAGCTACCGCCTATCCCGCTTTCGGCCCCCAGGATTCCGAACTCACGCATACCCGGGTTGTCGATGACCAAGGCGCCACCCTCGAGGATGATCAATTCCCGGCGGACGGTCGTATGCCTTCCTTCGCCCGTTCCGCTGACGCCCTTTGTCTGGAGCCTTTCTCGGCCGATCAGTTGGTTGATGATCGTGCTCTTGCCCACCCCCGATGACCCGACAAAGCAATACGTCTTTGAGGACCGCAGCGTCCGTTTAAGGTCGTCGATGCCCTCTCGCCTGACGTTGCTCAAAGTCAGCACCGGCGCCGTAACACCCGCAGCGCGGATCTCCGCCAGCTGGGACGCCAGAACTACCGGCTCAACCAAATCCGTCTTGGTAAGGAGGACATAAGGATCTGCCCCGCCATCCCTGACCATGACGAGATAACGCTCCAGTCGCTTGAGGTTGAAGTCATAATGGCAAGACTGAACGATAATCACGTAATCCACATTCGCCGCGATCATCTGATAATCGATGGAGTCTCCCGCTGCCTTTCGACGCAGAGCAGTTCTTCGCTCCAGAAGCATGTGGACCAACCCTAATTCGTCAGTCGGGTGCTTTTTTACCCAGACCCAGTCCCCGACACAGGGGAGTTCCTGCGACAGGTGGTGCCGGTATAGATAACTGCCTGCCAGCTTTGCCCGAAAGGTTCCGGTTTGATCCATGAGCAATAACAAGTCACGATCGACCGCAGCTACCCGAGCAATAGTATCCGCAGGCCCGCCTTTTTCCCTTTCTTCGAACCACTCATTCCAGCCAATTCGAGTCAGATCAGTGTGTCGGCTTTTCATTCATAACCAAGAGGAAGAAGCCTACGATTGCTACAGCACGAAGGCCCCACGACAGTTGCCGGTCCCGCAAGGCCTGAAGCGTATCGCCTGTTTCACTCATGATTTCTCCTCGATGGTCTAATTCAAAATGTGGTGCCTGGTATCTTTCGACCTTTTAGCCCTCAAAAAACTCAATATTTTCCTATTTTAATGGGGTAACCCGGCATCATTCCATGTCATATCAGTTACTTCATTTGGCCCGACCCCCCCCGGCCAAGGCTGACTTGAAGTGGAACACGAAACGGGAGTGAATACCGACAACCGATCATTCCTCGCTTTCAAGTCCAGCTACTGGTTAGGCGGCGGCTTGGGGATTTTCTTTACCGACAATCTGCCATCGCGCTTCTATGGTATCTGCAGATAAATCGGCACCACAGTCCCATTCAACAAAGTAACCCCCGTTGGTAACCTTCATGAATTCGGTGTGGATTTTAAGGGCTTCAAACGCCTCATACTCCAAATAAGGGCTGACGTCAAAATTGCCGATGCGACCATCATCCGAAACGATGGACAATACCCAATTAGGTTGTGGTGAAATTCTTACTATTCTCATTGGTCAAGTCCTTTGATTGGAAATGGTTTTTTACCGTTTATCACTAAATTCCAGTCGGCAATCAAATCTTCTTGATGTATTACGATCCAGGCAACGACCAGCTTGTGTTTGTTAGGTGGCAGTTCACCGGCTAAAAGCGTTCCGTCAACAATTGAATAGACAGCAACTGCCCCTTGGTAATCGGCATGTATGTGTGGCACATGGTGTTTCTCGATATCTCGAAAGAACATCCGTATGAGAATCCCATAAAACATTGAGATGGTCGGCATCGATTCTCCTTTTGATTAACTAAATCAGTTCCTGATTCTCCAACTTTACCCTCGCTTTTCTTTGAATAACGTCCTCTTTGGCCCTATAAAACGCAATATAAGCTAATTTTAAGGGTTAGAATTAATAGTTTCCAAGGTCAGATCAACTGCTGCTTTCCGAGGCCCGACACCATTTAGATAGTGGGACCTGTTAAAATTTCAGCCATTCACTGCACTCTATGGGTTGTGGCATTCAAAAGGCTACGAACCAAAGCCATCTGGATTGTTCGGCCACCCAAAAGAAATCGTATAACCGGCTCCTCGCAGATAAGGAAAAGGAACGGGTCTGTTCGCTGTTATCAACATCTCGGACTAGGACTTTGACCACCAACATTCATTTGGAGGAAAACGGTAAGTACGGAAGGCGACCAATGTCCCTAGACAGAAATTCAAGATCATCGATGCGCCTATGTTGCCCAAGCCACCGGGAAGCCATCGCCTGGTTTGGCTTGTTCAAATCCGCAGCACGTAGTTCAGCCTGGTGTTGATAACCCAGTTGCCGCTTGAGATATTGCCGCACTTCCTGTTCGGCGCGATTGACGTCAGGTGACGGCGCCAACAATGAAGGGAACAACAGGAAGGTGAATAGCATTAAGAGTCCCGCAGCGCCAAAGATAACAATTTTTTAACGACCTGTATTTATCTCAAAGCGAAACATAACTCCCAAATTTCGTCTCAATAAAAAGCTCAGTCAAACGGTGGAAGTAAGGGTTCCAATGGGCGGTCCACGACAACTTGCTGATTAATCGTGATTAGTATCCCTGAAATTCCCGTGAGTTAATTCTGGCAAAATATTATAAACGAGAAATATTATCTTGACAAATTAATATTAGTTTCTGTTAATTGATAAAAATTTCAGAAGGATTTGGCAATTTTCTTGAAGACCTCTTCAGCTCCCATCCTTATTATTCACCAGGGCGCCCTGGGGGATCTGATGATGTCCCTGCCGGCCCTGTTTTCTCTCCGTTTATTCCATGAGGGGATTCCCTGGACGATAGCTGGAAATCCGGAAACCCTGTCCCTGCTTGATCATCGTTTCTATGCCCAGGAGATAGTCTCCATTCATCAAAAAGAATGGGCCTGGCTTTTTCAGGAAGAAAAGGATCTGCCTGATCGGTTTCAGCGCTATCTGTCTTCTTTTGAAAAAGTCTATCTTTTTTCAGCCCGTCAACAGGAGCTGATGATCCGGGGATTGAAACGGGCGGGATTGGAAAAAGTGGTTTGGATCCCTTCTCTGCCGGATAGCGAAAAAGGGATTACTCTGGAAATCCTTCAAAGAGGGGTTCTGGAATCTGAAAATATTCCCTGGGAAAAATCGGAGAGATATATTTTCCCGGTCCCGGAAGATAAGGATGAAGCGGGGAAATTATTAGGCAGGTACAGGGAGGAAGCCGGAGGCCGGCCCCTTTGGGCCATCCATCCCGGCAGCGGCAGCCCTCACAAAAACTGGCCTCTGGAACGGTTTTTAGAAACAGCCGAAATATTAAGAAACGGCCGTCAGGTCCAGCCGATTTTTCTGCTGGGGCCGGTGGAGCAGGAAAGAAGTTTGATTCTGAATGGGACCCGAGCCCGAGGGTGGCCGGTTATTAAAGAGATTGGCTTGCCCCTGCTGGCCGGAGTCCTCTCCCTTTGTGCCGGCTATCTGGGCAATGATTCCGGAGTTTCTCACCTGGCGGCGGCTGTGGGAGTTCCCACCGTCGTTTTATTCGGTCCTACCGATCCTGCCTTTTGGGGTCCACGGGGATCCGCGGTCAGGGTCCTGTCCCCGGCCGTTCCCTGTGCTCCCTGTGACCGGGAAACCATGCGGTCCTGCCCCATCAAGGCCTGTCTGAAGGATTTGGACGTCCAGCAGGTTTTGGAAGTCATCGGGGCCCTGTTATCCAACTAAATCGTATTTTTGAACCAAAAATAAGGATCAGGCAAGATGCCTGACCTATTTTACTGGATGCCGGATCGAGTCCGGCATGACGGAGAAAGAACAAGCCTGGAGATTAATCGAGGGTTATTTTCGCACTAAATCCATCATGCCCCGCCAGGGGCGACACGAAGCATAAAATAGTTTTCTCCGAGCTCCGAACTCTCATCTCCGAACTTCTTTTCAAATCACCCGAATAGGATGTCTCTTGTTATTAATAAGCAAGTCAAACCCGCTGGCTTC
>JACQYK010000086.1:0-9326 GCA_016208255.1 Deltaproteobacteria bacterium
AAATATCCAGAAGAGCGACCTGAACTCAGGTCAGCAGTTCGATCAGTTCCTCACGGGTGAAGGTCTTCAGCAGATACCAGAAGTGTTCCTCAAAAATCTGCCCGTTGGTTTTATACCCCCTTTGATTAAAAAATCGCTCATTATCTGTTACGGTCAGTTCGGCCAGTTTTTCAATGATGGCCGCCCGGTTTGGGACGGCATTGGCCGGTACCTGACCCAAGCGTTCAATGAGGCGACCGGCATCAGGACCCGGGGAAAGATAAAAGGCCATATCCTGGTCTTTAGATCCAAGAATCCGAATGATCCTGGACGCACCTTTTTCAATGAATTGCAGTTTTACCGATTTAACCTTCTCTTTTGATTCTCTGGCCAGAAGAGTGGCCAATTGATACCAGGTACTCAACCGGAAAACCTCATCCGGGATTTTTCCACCCAAAAAGGAGACCAGGGCCTTATACTCTTCGGCCAGTTTCAAGAGATGGTTACAGGTCTTCCTGGCTGACAGAGAACAAGAACAAAGACGTCTGGACGGGTCCCGTTTATTGGCTTTAATGAGGTAGGCCACACCCGGCCGCCGTTCACTTTCATCCGGCACCAGGGCTAATCCTTGACGATGAAATTCAATTCGACTTTGACGGAAGGGATTGGGGGGTTCCATTGGTTTGGTTTGTTATTCAGGGAAAGAAAGTTCGTCTAAAGACCGCTCGGGATGAAGGGCGGCCAGAAAGTCGGCACAGGGCAAACAGAGTGTATCCCCTTTGACCAGGCGATCTTTCCCTCGGTAGAGAAGTAGAGTCTTACTTTTTGGATATTCCTCTTTGAAAGACCGCAGCGATCTCAGATCGGCGGGTCGAATGGTTCTCGTATTCTTAACTTCTACGGCCCCTATACCGTCTTTTCCGTAGATGACAAAATCAACTTCTACTCCTGATCTCGTTCGCCAAAAAAAAAGCTCTCTCTTAACTTTTGAGTAGGCAATCCAAGCCTTAAGATGTTGTCCGACCAGCCCCTCCAAGGCTTGCCCTTCTATTTCTTCGGGGCGGTCGAGGGGACCTTGGGGCCTCAAAGACCTAAAAACCCCCGTATCAAACAGATAAAATTTAGGATGCAAGGCCTGTTGGCGTTTAGCCCTTCTGGTAAATACCGGAAGACGCCAGCCCAGGAGAATATCTTCCAAAATATTCACATAACCTTCCACCACCTTCCGTTCCACGGCTGACTCCCGGGCCACGTTGCTGATGTTGAGGATGGAGGCATGGGAAAAACTGATGGCCTCTAAAAATCTTGAAAAATTGCCGATATTCCGAACCAGCCCCTCCATCTGGACTTCCTCCCGGAGATAGAGGGCCGCGTACGACCGCAGGACCTCCTCCGGATTTTCAGAGGCGACGACGATAGGCAGCATTCCATATCGGAGGGCGTATTCGAAATCAAACCGGATTCCCATTTCAGCCGCCATAAATGTATGTAAGCTGTAGAGTAAAGCCCGTCCGCCGAGTAAATCTACCCCGGTTTGTTTTAGTTTTCGGGCGCTGGAGCCTGTTAAGACAAAGAACCATCCTTTCTTCTGTTCTATCAAGCTATGTACGACCGGGAGCAGATCCGGCACCTTTTGTATCTCGTCAATAATCAAAGAGCCAGCTTTCGGGTAAGCCGCGATCATTTCCTTTAACCGCTCGGGCTTGGCGGAAAAAAACCGGACCCGTTCCGGATCGAGCAAATCTATGGTTAAGCTATCCGGGAAAAATTGGTGGACAAAAGTGGACTTTCCTGTACCGCGGGGCCCGAACAGAAAAAAGCTTCCTTTGCGTGGTTTGAAAAATCTGTCAATTAATTCCATATTGCGCCTCAAAATGGAAGTGTTGACTCCAAATTAACAGCTTATTACCCTGATGACAAGTAAAAAAAATCAAGATCCTTTTGACCCCGGCCATACCCAAACCATTACCTGAAGTCTATAAGGATCATCCGCTTAAATGATTCTGGCGGGATTTCCGGGGGTGTCATACAGAAAATGATATGGAATGGACAACGTTGGTTCTACTATCATCGCCTCCGAATCGTTGTTAATAATTAAGTATGGTGTCCCCGGAATTCCGGCCTAAAAAAAATCCTGAAAAAAATACTTGATTTTATCGCAATATTGCTATATAGTTCCTTCAAGGAGAATAAAGGATGCCAGAAACAACAGTCATATTCTTTGCGGATGCTGATGGAACCGCCCCACTGGTGAACTGGATGGACGACCTGCCATCTAAAGTTCAGGATAAGTGCATTGTCAAAATAGAACGTTTGGAAGAAATGGGATATGAATTACGCCGTCCAGAAGCAGATTTGCTGAGAGATGAAATTTATGAACTGCGAATTGCACACCGAAGCATTCAATATAGAATCCTATATTTCTTCCATGCGAACAAGGCCATCATATCTCATGGATTAAAAAAAGAAAGAGAGGTGCCCGACAAGGATATTGAACTAGCCGTAAAAAGACTGGAAATGTTTAAACTCAATCCTCAATTACACACTTATGAGGAACAAATATCATGAAAACGACAAAGACAACAAAGACAAAGAAAGAGAATAATGCCGTTAGGATTCTCCATAATCGCTATATCAAAGAAGACCCAGAACGCCATGCTTCTTTAGAGAGAGAGCGTGTCAATGCAGAAGTAGCCCGGGCAATTTGTGAATTAAGGAAGGACACAGGAATATCTCAAGCAGAGCTTGCTGGGCTGGTTGAAACAACCCAGTCAGTCATAAGCCGCTTGGAAGATGCTGATTACGAGGGTCATTCCTTGTCCATGCTTCAGCGTATTGCCAAAGCATTGAGTTGTCGGCTCAATGTTAGCTTAAAGAAGGATGATCCCAAAGCAACCACGCTGCGCTATGCATTCGGAGAACTAATAAAGAAGCTTCGTTTGGAAGGTGGTTTGAGTATGGATCAATTTGTCAAGAAAGCCGGAATAGATAAGGAAGAGGTTTTAGCTATTGAAAGGGATCTTTCCTACAAACCATCGCCTTTAACGTTATATAAAATTGGAGAGTTTTATAAAATTCCCCAACAGAAACTTGCTGTTTTAGCTGGAGCAATTAAACCTGTTAACAATAATTTCTTAAAACAGGCATCGCGTTTTGCCGCTCAATCAGAATCCTTTTCTAAATTAGAACCTGATGAACGACGTATTCTCGATGATTTTGTGAAATTTCTAAGAGAGGAAATTAATTCTTCCGAATGAATGATCTAACTCGCAAGGAAATTGACAGGACCGTAGCAAGGGTTCTTAAAGATGCAGGTATTAAAACACCGCCTGTCAAAATTGAGGATATATTGGAATGCATAGAAATACATAGAAATTTCTATGACCTGGATGATCCATCATTACTCCAGCGAGTCTTTCATAAAATTAAAGTGGGAGGAGTAAAACTAAAACAATTAACAGAAAAAATTAATCTCTCCGCAATCTGGATGCCAGATAAAAAAACCATCTTTATTGACGAATCATTGCCACGTGTTAAGCAAGATTGGGCATCATTTCATGACACAACGCATACAATTCTAAAATGGCACCGACCTTTTTTTCTCGGTGATACGGCCCAGACTTTAGATCCTGACTTCCAAGAGATGCTCGAAAGTGAAGCCAATTATGGAGCTTCGGCTTTAATGTTTGGCGGCAAATTATTTACCCATGAAGCACTAGACACTCCTCCTGAATGGTCCAGCATAGAATTGTTCAATAGACGATACAAGAAATCATTGGTTACAACACTCAGGGGATACGTTGGGTTTACTCATAATATTCCCATGCTAATGATGGTCAGTACTCCATGGTGGTTAGAGATTCCACCAGATCAGCCCTTTCCCTGGAGACACATTGTATATTCCCCCTTATTTTCCTGTAAGTTTGGCAGAGTTGATCCTGAATCATTTTTAGATCTTGTGAATTCAAATATCACAAAAAGGAAAGGTGGAATAGTCGGAACTTTTGAATTTATTATCAGCGATTTGAATGATAATCGTCGGGAGTTCAGGGCAGAATGCTTTTTTAATAGGTATTATGTCCTTACTTTGGCAGTGCAAAATAACAATTAGCGGAAAGGAGCTTAAGAACATGGTTAAGAATCCACCTTATCGAGATGGTCACAGGTACGGTCCGGTGAAGGATCGCTCTCAGATGTACAATCCCCAGAATGATCGCTGGACCAAAAGGGATACAAATACAGGAAAGTTTATTGATCAGAAAACCGATAAAGATCCATTCAAGGGCGTTCGAAAAGAAAAATAAGGGAAATAACTCCTCTAAACCAATTATCAACCGGAGTGTGCTAAATGAACTAATTACAGGAAAACAAGCATGAAGACAATGGTCATGAAAACCCCGGGATCAGAGCTACACATTTGACAAAAGGTGTCCATTAAACCTGAATTTCTTAACGCCGCCTTGCACCCGCTGAACGGGCGAAGGCGGCGTTAGCGCTCAGAGGCTATCATTTGTAATCGCCAAAGGACAAAAAATGCGGAAAAGCATCCGATTCCAGGAAGTCTTTGCGCTGCTCGTAATCTTTGTCACCCTCTTTCAGAAAGTGCCGCCCGGTTTAATTGTTTCGGCGGCCCCAACCCCGGTGATCAAAACACCAAAGATTAAAGTTAATGAAATAAATAAAGATGACAACACCCTCCTAAAACTCAGATTCATTTTGGTCTTTAACATTTTTTTCTCCTCTGGCTGTCGTTCGAAAATGGAGTCCATCTCCCAACGAGTTCTATTTTTATGTCCCGGCTTGCTGTCCGACTCCTGGAAGGAGTCGGAGGGGATGCCTCTTCAATAGCTCGACCTACAGGCTCCCAAATGGGCGCCTTTTCGAAAGCTCGACGATTCGGCTTCCAAATGGAAGCCTCTTGGGAAGCTCAGCAAAGCCGAGCGGATCGAGCGGTCCGACCGAGTCGACCGAGTCGACCGGCTGGTGGTGCCACGCCCCTGGTGGGGCAAGCGGTTTAAGAACACTATTAAGTTATTTGCCTTATAATTTAAACGATACAATATATGGATTGATCCTTTTGTCAATTAAAATTAAATCATTATTGAAATTAAGTTAATATAAATAACTAATTGAATTAATTATAAATTTTACAAATAAATGAACTTGAGTTAAAATCTAATCAGTTTATATTATTACAGTAACTAATAAATTGTGTTATAATTTTACTTGTTAATTGTTGCCTTATAAATTTGACAAACTCGTAAAAAGTCGTCACCCCGGTGAAAACCGGGGTCCAGGGGTCTTTGAGTTATTGAAGTTCCTGGATTCCGGCTTTCGCTCGACCTCCTTTGGAGGTCTCTTAATAGAGGTCGGTGAAACCGACCGACCGGAATGACGTTTTTGGGGTTTTGGCGACTTTTTACGATTCCATCAAATTTAGAAGAGGGGAATTATTGATTTCCTATTTAACAAAATTACTTAAGGACTGACTCAGGTCCGGATAAGCCACCGATCTTAGAAAGGGCATCGAATGGCAAAAAGAGACGGAATGACTATCGGCGAGCTGGAAAAAAAATCAGGTATCCGGCGTTCCACCATCCATCATTATATCTGGTACGGGCTTTTGCACCAGCCCTTCAGGACCGGTCAGACCATGGCTTATTATGATCGGAGCCATTTACGAAGACTGGAAACAATCCAAAAGATCAAGGTTGATTTTCTGAAGTCGGCCAAGACCTCCCGGGTCCCTTTGGATTTAATCAAACATAAATTGACCGAGGATTATACACTGACCAAGGGCAAAAGCGCGGCGGGAAAAGAAGCCAAGGGGAAAAATATGGAGAAGGTGCAAAAGAAAAAGGAGGAGATCATCGAGGCCACCCTGAGATTATATGCCGACCGCGGATATTACCTGACCAATATCAGGGAAATCGCCGGGGAGGTGGGCATATCCGCCCCGACTTTTTATCATTACTTTAAGGACAAGCGGGAGCTTTTCGTTGAAGCCGTTGAATACGTCATCAAAAACTACCGGCAGGAATCCAAGACCGCCTTGGAAAAGGAAAAAGACCCGGCCAGGCGGAGTATCCTCATGTTCCGGATTTTCCAAAAACATTATCCGAAGATAGGTGAAATCCTTAATCAGTTGAGGGCCGGGGTGGTCATCGGCGACCAGTGGGCCCGGGAAAGGCTGTCCCGGGTGTATAAGGAAATGACCGAAACCGTGGCCGGACAGGTGCGCCAGGGCATCAAACTCGGACTGATCAGAAATGTAAACCCGGAATTGCATGGTTTCGTAAGTGTCTTTCTGGATGAAATGGCCATTCATCTGGCTTCGTTGGATAAGAGATTTTCCATCAATCAGGTGATGGTGTTTGTCGCTGATATGCTTTACCATGCCTTTCTGACCGAAAAAGGGAAAAAGGTTTTTGGATCATTTGAGCGATTCCGCAGCTAAAACACTATAATCCCAAAGTCATATTATGGCATCTCGGGGGCCGGCGTTTTTTTTGAACAGGTTGATTAAACCTGTCGCCGTTCCTTCCAATTGGCCAGGGCCCTCAGAGGTGAGGAGAAATAGTTTTTTTCCTTGACAACCCTGCAAGACCGTACTAAAACTTTCTCCAAGTATAGTTTCCAGCCGGAAAAGTGTCATCTCCAGATGGAACGATTAGCTGTTAGCATTAGGCAGTCAGCAAAAGCCATTTTAAAAGGTTCTCTGGAAGCTGATCGCTAATCACTTAAAGCACTCACCAGGAAATATCATTTCCGGATCAGCACTATTTTCGTTTTCAAGGAGCCGAAATCCAATAAGAAACAAATAACAGTTAAGAAAAAACGTTTTGCCGTTCACATCATAACATTTCTTGCTTTTAAGAAGGAGGTTTAAGATGAAAACAGGTAAAGGTGTTTTTTTGCTGGTATGTGTTTTTTCTTTAGTCTTCCTTTTAACAATTCTTAATCCACCCCAGAGCATAGCCGCAGCAGTAAAAGCCAGATTTGAGGTCAGTAAAATGGGGGATATGTCTGACTTTGATCCAAGCAACCCAGTGATTCCCACCGGGGATACCATCAAGATTGCGGTGGTCGGTTCCTTTTCCGGTCCGGCCGCGGCGGCTGGAGAAGGTTTTTTTCTGGATGTTCAATGGGCTGCCCACGATTATAACAAAAGGGGCGGCATCATGGTGGACGGTAAAAAGAAGCTGATTCAGGTCTTTAAAGCCGATACAGCGGGAAAGCCTGCCCAGGCCAAGCAGGTTTGTGAGCAGATGGTCCTGCAGAATGGGGTAAAGTTTTTGATTGGGTCAGACGGAAGCCATATCGTGAAAGTCATGAACCAAGTAGCCGACAAGTATAAGGTCATCGCCATGAATTTTGTATCCATGTCCGACGACCTCCAGGATGCCACCAATTTTTCCCGCTATGCCTTTATGCCCTGGTGGCAGACCTCACAATCAGGTAAGGCCTTTGCCTATTTTTACGGTCAGATCAGGAAAAAAGAAAAAAAATTTTATATTCTCTGTCAGGACTATCTCTTCGGCCATGACCTGGCGGAAGGATTTAAAAATGGACTTAAAGAATATTATCCAGGGGCCCAAATAGTCGGTGAAGATTTCCATAAGCTCTTTATGACCGACTTTGCCCCCTATATTTCCAAGATTAAGGCTTCCGGAGCCGAGGTGATTTTCACCGGGGATTGGAATCC
The DNA here is from genome assembly GCA_016208255.1 of Deltaproteobacteria bacterium. Lineage (GTDB taxonomy): Bacteria > Desulfobacterota > RBG-13-43-22 > RBG-13-43-22 > RBG-13-43-22 > RBG-13-43-22. Next base: position 7,685 of record JACQYK010000086.1, read on the forward strand.
GGATGCACTCAACCTCCTCAAACAGGCCAGACAAATGGGGGTTCATATTCCGATAGCCCAGATTTTTATTGTCGACCCTGTTGCCCTTAGTTCAGTCGGTATTGAAGGTTCCAAGGGTCTGGTATTGGGCACCCCGGTTTATGATGGCAACCCAGTCTTCAAAACACCGGAAATGATCAAATACTACAACATTTGGAACAATCTTTATAAAACCAAATTCAAACCCCCTTATAACAGCAGAGCTTACGAATGGGGATGGGACCCCTTAGCCATGGAAACCTATTGGCTGCTGAGTGTCATCGAAAGGGCCGGCAGTGTGGACCCGGAGAAGATCATCAAGGTTTGGGAAGGAGACAGCTACCAGTATGTAAACGGTCATGTAGCAACCATGCGGGCCTGTGATCACAATACGATCCAGGATCTTTATATAACGGAATATGTCCCTCCAGATCAACAGAAGGTGGCTTTCAATATCCCGCCTTATCACTGGGGGCAGGGAGATTACTCCTTTACTGGCCCGGCTTATAAGATCCCGTCGGAAAAAGTTATTCCCTGGATGGACCCGAAACTGGAACGGTGCAAAGGAAAGAATCCAGCTTCAGCGAATTAAAAAAACGAGGAGTTCAGGGAACAAAGGACATCGGGTGGAACAACAGGGCTTTCGTAAGAAAGTAAAATCTATATTTTTATTCCTGCGAACCAGTGACCAAATCTTTGGTTCGCAGGGACCCTTAATCTTATCAAACAAGTTGATTCTGGTTTTCCCGTAAAGACAAGAAAATATACTTTTCCGTTTTAAGTGGGGATCTATAGGTTTGCATAGGTATTTAACCGGTAGTCCATTTTTTGAAAGGCCATAGCTAATGAATCCGACAACTGCCATGTATGTTTCCCAGGCAATACATGGAATCACCTATGGTATGATTCTTTTCCTGGTTTCCTCCGGTGTTACTCTGATCATCGGCATGATGCACATTTTTAACCTGGCCCATGCCGGATTCTTTATGCTCTCCGCTTATTTTGCCTACCAGTTTATGGCCTGGACCGGCAATTTCTGGTTGTCCTTGCTCCTGGCACCGATCCTCACCGCTTTTTGCGGAATGCTCCTGGAAAGATTTTTGTTGCGGCCCTTAAAAGGTTATGGAGTCATAGGCGAACTTATTCTGACCGTGGGTGTCGGTTTTTGCATCGATGCTTTTGTCAAGATCATCTGGGGCACGGCCAACCTACCTTTTAAGGAGCCTCCCCTATTACAAGGGATGGTTCACATCGGTGGTCTGGACTATCCGGTCTATCGACTTTTTATCATTGGCATGGCTTTGCTGGTTCTGGGGATCATGGCCCTGCTTTTATATAAAACCCGGGTGGGCAAAATCGTTCGGGCGGCTGTTTCCGACAATGATATGGTCAATGCCCTGGGGATTAATATCCCCCTGCTCTTCACCTTTGTCTTTGGTGTGGGCATCTGGCTGGCCGGGGTGGCCGGGGTGGCCATCGCTCCTATATTATCGGTATTTCCAGGATTAGCAGCACAAATAGGCATGGACGCCTTTGCTGTGGTAGTAGTAGCGGGATTTGGGAGCCTTTCCGGGGCCTTTATGGTTTCCATCCTTTTCGGCTTGTAGAATTCTGTCGGCGTACA
>JACQYK010000086.1:9360-28821 GCA_016208255.1 Deltaproteobacteria bacterium
GCTTGTTGAATTCTTTCGGCGTACAGTTCATCTACCAGTTGGCGCCGTTGTTGATGTTTATTTTTATGGCCATCGTCATGATTTTTTTCCCCCATGGTTTTTTTGGAGAAAGTGAAGAAGAATGAAAAAAGCCATAAAATGGATTTTATGGATCGCTCTGGGCATTGGATTGGTTTTCTTTCCCATAGTTTTTGGCATTTACTACACCAACTTCTTTGTATCGGTCGCCATCATGGCCGTTTTTGCTCAGTCGATCAATATCGAGCTGGGTTATACCCGGCTCCTTAATTTCGGTCATGCCATGTTTTTCGGCATGGGGGGTTATGGAACGGCCCTAGCCCTGCAGCATATTCCCTGGATGTCTCTTTTAGGGGCCGTTCTGTGCGGCATGTTCCTGGCGGCTTTAATGGCTCTGGTTTTTTGCCCTTTGATCGTCCGGGTCAGCGGTATGGCCTTTGCCATGCTACACGTAGCCTTTAATTCTCTCTTGTTTATGCTGGCCCTGAAATTAAGGGATATCACCGGCGGGGAAGACGGGTTGGGAGGATTTCCCATACCGCCCTTCAATTTCCCCGGGATTATATCCATCAACATGAAAAGCCCGTTCAATTTTTATTACTTTGCGGTTGCGATTCTGGCAATCAGCCTCTGGCTGATGTGGTATTTTACCAAGACCCCTTTTGGGCAGGTCATGCTCGGTATACGGGATAATCCCAAGCGCGTTGATTATCTGGGTTTCAAGGTGCCGGAAAGCAAGGGCCTGGTATATATTGTGGGTGGGGCCTTTGCCGGGGTGGCTGGGTCCATATATGCCCTTTTTCAGAACCTGATTTCAGTGGATGCCATCGGTCCGGTGAATTCCTTTTTACCGGTTTTGATGTCTCTGGTCGGCGGGATCGGGACTTTTTTAGGACCGATCATTGGCTCAGCGTTTTTTCAGGTGGTTGAGGAACTGGCCCGGCACTTTACGGATCGGGTGGAGCTGGTCATGGGCTTGACACTGGTCATAGTCATCCTGTTCGCCCCCATGGGATTTATGGGAGTATATAGAGATTTAAAGGTCAGGTGGGGTAAGCCTCCCTCACTCCCCAAGATTTGAACTGGAGGAGGTTGAATGAATATCCTGGAAACAAAAGGTCTTTTTCACGACTACGGTGGTCTGGAAGTGCTGTTTGATGTCAACCTGCAGGTCGAAGAAGGGGAACGGCATGCCATTATCGGTCCCAATGGGGCCGGGAAAACGACCCTCTTTAACACCATCACCGGCACCTGCTGCCCGACCCAGGGAAAAGTGTTCTTCAAGGGGAAAGATATCACCGGATTTCCTCCTCATAAGTTGACCCGGTTAGGGATGGGGAGATCTTTTCAACTGACCAGCACCATCGCCCGGATGGTGACCTTTCAGAACATACGGCTGGCCATCCTTTCCAAGAAGGGCATCCGTTTCAATATTTTCCATAAGGTGGATAAAATGACGGATGTCAACCAGGAGACACTGGAGATCATCAAACGGATCAATCTGGAGCCGGAAGCCCTGGTCCCGGCGTCCTTGCTATCCTATGGGAAACACCGTTCCCTGGAGATCAGCATGGCCCTGGCGACCAATCCCGACCTGATCCTCTTAGACGAGCCGACGGCCGGTATGTCCCGGGATGAAACCCATAACGCCGTGGAAATGATCAAAAAGCTGACCGCGGGCAAAACGGTGGTCATTATCGAGCATGACATGGATGTTATTTTTTCTCTGGCCGATCGTATTACCGTCCTCCATTACGGGAAAATCCTGGCCACGGGAAGCCCGGATGAGATTCGAAGTAATCAAGCGGTCAAGGATGCCTACCTGGGACAGACGGTGGTTTAGCTAGGAAGTAGGGTTCGGAGTTCAATGTTTGACCGGTCCTGTTTCCATGATTCCTCGTGTCACGCCCGGGTGGGCGTGAAGGTTTAAAGCAAAGGGCCAAGGGCGCAGAGGGTAAAAAAAGCTTAAAACGGAAAAAAGATTGTCAGTGAGCGCGAGACCCGAGGAGTAAAAATGCTACTGGAAGTTCGAGATCTGAATACGTTTTACGTGACCAGCCATGTTCTGCAAAATATCTCTTTTCAAGTCAATGAAGGAGAGATTGTCGCCCTGCTGGGGCGAAACGGGATGGGAAAAAGCACCACCCTGAAGAGTATTATGGGTCTGGTCAAGCCAAAATCAGGAAAGGTCATTTTCCAGGGTAAGGAGGTCACCGGATTTCCTCCCTTCAAAGTGGCCAGGGCCGGGATCGGTTACGTCCCGGAAGACCGAAGAATATTTCCCCAACTGTCAGTGGTGGACAATCTGGAGTTGGGCATTAAGGGGGGCAAGCTGTCCACTAAAGAGGGAACCTGGACGGTGGAACGGATCTACGAGCATTTTCCTAAATTGAAAGAACGGGCCAATCAACAGGGGCGTTTTTTATCCGGCGGTGAACAACAGATGCTGACGATAGGCCGGTCGCTGATGGGCAATCCCGATCTGTTGCTGGTGGACGAGCCCACCGAAGGGTTAGCCCCTCTAATGGTTCAAGAGGTCAGGGATATCCTGGAAGAAATTAATAAAAAAGCCGGCGTCTCCATTCTGCTGGTGGAGCACAACCTCAGCGTGGCCATGTCTCTGGCCAGCCGGATCTATCTGATGGGCAAGGCCCACATCGGTTTTTCGGGCAACAAAGAAGAACTGGAAGCCAATCCGGAAGTCCGCGCCAAGTATCTGGAAGTATAAATCCAACAGGAAAAGGAAGACCTTTTAAGGTATTTTACCATTTAAAGAAATCTGAGTTTCAGAATCCTTTTTCTCCTGCCGCCTATTTTCCGCCCAATAAGTTAAGCTGTGACCAGGGTTTGATGTTTCCCTCAGAAATTTTTTCAAGGTTTTTATCTTCCAGGGACATTATTACCTTGTTCCCCTTCACTTTTGAAAAATTTCAGATATTTCAGACTTAAACAGAGGGGAGGGGATTTTTTTCAGGCTTGTCCAAAAGGTACTCCGGCGCTCTTTTTCCGGCCCTGAATCTTAAATGGCTTCCGAGGTGAATATATATTTGGGTAGAATTTGGGACCTATTTCCCTTGGCCTGACTTTCCCATAACTCAAAAACAGGCCAAGAAATCATTATCCTGAGTAATGGTGTTGGCAAGCCTGAAAAAACCCCCTCCCCCCTGTTTAAAAAGGAGGGATCAGGATTACTTAAGGCAGAATGGGGGCCGGACATTATTACTCCTTGACACGGATTGGAATTATTCGATAAAGTTTAAAGTACAATAAATCAATAAGGAGAAACGGATGGAACGAACATTGTCAATCATTAAACCCGACGGCGTGGCTAACGGGCTGATCGGAGAAGTGGTGAAGAGATTTGAATCCAACGGGCTGAAAGTGGCCGCTATGAAGATGATCGCCATGGATAAAAAACAGGCCGAGGGTTTTTACGATGTCCATCGGCAAAAAACCTTTTTTGGGAGCCTGACCGATTTCATGTCTTCCGGCCCCTGTGTGGTAATGGTCCTGGAAGGGGAGGGGGCCATCGAAAAAAATCGAAAACTGATGGGAGCCACCGATTATACCAAAGCTGATCCGGGAACCATTCGAGCCGATTTCGCCAGCAGTATTGAAAGAAATATCGTCCATGGATCCGATGGCCCGGACACGGCCCGTTATGAAATCGGGTATTTTTTTAACGCCCTGGAGATAGTTGGATAATTGTATGCCGGTGATGAAAACAGCGATCAAAAAGATTTATCTTATTTTAGGTTTGGTGGCAGTAGTTCCGTTACTTGGGACGGGGCAAAGCCTGGCCTCCTATTATACCTTTCCGTCGGCCCTGACCATTTGCGATGAACTGGTCCCCTTATGGGACCACAGGATCTGGGAACGCATGGATCGGGAGTTCATGCTCAATGTTTATGACCGAGGTCAAATTTACCTCTGGTTAAAAAGGAGCACCCGTTATTTTCCCCATATTGAGGCCCGGCTGAAAGAGAAGGGAATGCCCGATGACTTGAAATACCTGATGGTGGCTGAAAGCTCCCTTCGCCCCCAGGCCCTTTCCAATAAGGGAGCGGCTGGATTCTGGCAATTCATTGAAAAAACAGGAAAAAGATTCAATCTGCAAAAAAAGCCCCATATCGATGAGCGACTTGATTTGACCAAATCCACCGATGCGGCCATTAGCTACCTGAAACTGTTGTACGATCAATTCGGGAAATGGACCCTGGCGATGGCGGCTTATAACTGCGGGGAAGAACGGGTTAAGGAAGAAATCAGCCAACAGGGGGAAAATGATTATTACCGCTTGGCCCTGCCCCAGGAAACCGAGCGTTATATTTTTCGTATTTTAGCCGCCAAAGTTATCTTGAGTGATCCCAAAAGATACGGTTTTGACCTCCCTGAACAAGAAAGCTATTCCATTATTGAAACCCATTTAGTGGTACTGCAGCTTCCTTATCCGGTCGCCCTTCGGGATATCGCCAAGGCCTGCGGGTCTTTTTTTAAGGAATTAAAAGAGTTAAACCCGGAAATTCAAGGCCATACCCTGCCGGCGGGTGTTCATCAAATCAAGATTCCGGCAGGGAAAAAAATCCTTTTGGAAAAACAATATAAGGATTTCATTAAAACCACTCCATAATTCGGGTATTTTTTGGGTTTGATTCCCCTTTCTTCCCTCCCGGTTGTCAGATCTCTCAAAAAAATTCCGCAAATAGAATTTTTATTTGACACCCCATATATAGTATAGTAAATTAAATTCAGATACTATATGGAGTTTCATAGGGAGAAAGAATGGAAGAGAAACCACAGAAAAACCAGGTTTGTTATAATGTAAAACTTCCGGATTCCCAATGTTATCATTGTATCTGGCTGGAATGGAACCAAAACCGTTTATACTGCCTTAATCGGAAACGGATGGTCTGCAACCTTTATATTGAAGAAGTCTTTGGCGAGCTGGTTACCAAAACCATTAATTAATCCCTGCTCCTGCTTCAGACGATTTTTCTCTGGAAGGTCTGTTCTCACCTGAAAAAACTCATTCCAATCCTTTAATTCCGAACCCCGCCAATTGAAAAAATTTAAAATATTTCAAATACCTTTGGTTAGATATAAAGTCTCAATCGAATTAGGGGAAGTAACTTTTCAAACCCGTTTGGTCAAGTCCAAAAGCCAGAGATGCAGGGGAAGCATTCTTTTATAGTGATCGATGCACAAATCCACCAGTCCTTCCGAAAACAATTCTTCTGAGACAGGGAGTTCCACCCCGGCATACAGGCCGGCATAAAGCAGAAATTCGGCATTCTTATGGGTGGGATCAAATCCTGGAGGGATTTTTTTGTAATGCTGCCCGCCTATAGAATAATCCTTATTTCTTTTGATGGCGGCCACCGCTTTGATCAAGGCCGGGCCATATAGGGGATGAACCACGGATTGGCGATAGCTATCCAGCATATCCTTGGGAAAGGCATATAAACCGACCCCCAGCATGAATCGCTGGGTTTCCAGATGAAAATAAAAGCCTGAGCATTCCATCCTTGGCCGGGGACCTTCCCAGAACCAGATTCCCAGATGGGTCTTATAGGGGGTTTTGTCGGGACTGAACCGGATGTCCCGGTTAAGGCGAAAAAGGGATTTGTTGACCCGAGGATCGGCCTGCACCCCCGGGGCAATCTTTTTCAGCCTGGCTCCCAGGGCCACTATGAAATCCCTGGCTGGGACCAGGATCTGCTGTTCATAATTTTCCTTATTTTGATCAAACCACATCTTGTTGTTGTTTTGGGTGAGGTTTCGGAAAAAAGTCAGGCTTTGTTTGGGAAATCCGGAAAAAGTGAGGGATGAGGTCATGGGTTTGCTCCTTGTGGGTTAATAAAAAAGAGGATCACTCTATTTGTGGTCATGATAAACCGTAAGGTTTCGAATTACATATTTTTTCTCTTGCTGCAAGACTGACAGACCAGGAAGATCCGGGAGTCCTTGATCCAGGGATAGACCGCCTGGATGGTTTCCGAACATTGCTCGCATATTATGGGATCCAGACGGCGGTTGATGGGATTCCAGGTAATCCGGGCGGTGCGTTCAAATTTTCGATAACGTATTTGAAGAAGAAGCTGGACCACCGGGACCAGAAAGCGGAGAGCGGCACTTCCGGTTATCGTTACTTGTATTTGATATTTGTGCTGAAGGTCTTCAATTTTCCTGGCCAACTCCTGGGGGAGGGCCTTGATCTTGGCCTTTCTTTCGTTTTCATGCGCTTCCGAACGGCCGGTTTTTAAAGCGGTCTTCATCTCTTTTTCCAGGGACTGAAAATATTCCCGGGTATTTTTAATGTCCCTTTGTAGGCGGCGTTCCATACTTTTAAAAAATTCTGCCAATTCGGCCTCGGTTACCTCTTGGGCCTTTTTAAAGCTTAGGGAAACGACCTTGTCCAACCGGACGGGAAAGTGAGGAGGAATTTTCCCAGGTTCAAAAAAGGTAACCTGGAAATCCGGTAAATGGGCCTCAAAATCCGGGATCAGACTCCCGCTCTCCTCATGCATCGTCAAACGAACCAGTCCCTCTTTCCGTTCATCACTCAAAGCCAGATAGTGACTGATCAATACCATATAGGTGGTTCGAGCTTCGGCCCGGCTGACGATCCGTATTTGACCATCAGCAAAGATGAGGTCCCTCCCGATCAGTTGTTCGAAGCCGGCCTTTTTCAAATAGGGGAGTTCGATTTGGCCATAGACGATGGGGACCCCCTGAGTAGCCTTTTCAATCAGTCGATCCAGAAAGGGACTTCCATAAATGAGCGGAAAGTCAGTGCCTCCTATATGACCCTCTTCGGGAATCTCTAAGGACCGGGCCAATTCCTGCGGCAATAGGGCAAACAACTGATCCTTGCGGTAATCAACCAGCCCACCTTGTTTCTCCAGTATCCGCGAAGCGAAAGAGAGCAGTTCCGGATTAAAGGATGAAATCATACCCCAAAATCCTCCTGAAAGAGTTTTTCATCCAATTCTTTGCTCTTTTCATAGGACGTCCTGGCCTGAGTTAAACGAGCGGCCAGGGTATCAAAGGCCTTTTTCTTTTCGGCTTCCTCCGGGTGCTGAACCCAGATCTCATAGACCAGGTCGCTGAATTCCTCTTCTCCTTCCAGGCGGCCCAGGATCATGTCGATCTCGCCGATGACCAATTCGAACATATTGATCTTGCGGTCCAGTACTTCCAGGATATGATCTTCCAGGGTCCCGGCCGTGCAGAGATTATAGACCCGAACCTCATGCTCCTGCCCGATACGATGGATCCGTCCGATGCGCTGTTCGATTTGCATGGGATTCCAAGGGAGATCATAATTAATCATGGTATGGCAGAATTGCAGATTGTGCCCCTCCCCACCGGTACCGGTGGTCAGAAGAATGGGGCAACCGCCCTTAAAGCCGGCCATCACCTCTTTCTTTTGTTCGGGGGTCAAGCTGCCTTGAAAAACCAGATGGGGGATCTTTTCTTTGTTGAGAATTTGATGAAGATGATCAAGGGTGGCCAGGTAATTGACGAAGATTATTTTTTGTTCTGAATCGGCCTTGAGAAGCTCTAATGCCTTTTTTGTCTTGGAGACGACGGGGACTTCTTTTTTCAGCTCCAGGAGTTTTTCTGCTTGGCGGCCGAGGTCGTTATCCTTTTCCCCAACCATTTTTTCCAGCATTCGAAAAGCCGCCGGGGGTGATGATCCGGCGGCCTCTAACAATTTCCGCAGGTTCATCTTGGGTAGTTCGTTTGCGGTTTTTTGAACCAGGCCGGCGATAAAGTCACTGATATGCCGGTAAAAAGATCCCTCCCCGTTATCGGGATTAACCCGTATCGTCCAGGCGAACCGAGGGGGGAGATGCAATCGGGTTACGGAACGGGTGTTCCGAACCATCACCTCTTTTAAAAGCTGACGCAGTTTCTCCCTATTGCGGGGATCGGTTGGGTTACCCTTGGTCACAAATTCCTCTTTAAAGGCCTTTTGGGTCTTCAGATGGCCTGGTTTAAGCAGAGTAACCAGATTGTATAACTCTTCCAACTTATTCTGAACCGGGGTGGCCGTCAGTAATAAAATAAAAGTCTTTAAAAGACTATTGACCAGCTTCCAGTTATTGGTAGCCCGGTTTTTCAGATGATGGGCCTCATCAACGATGACCATATCATAGGTCCGTCGTGTAACCGCTTCATAATGACGCTTGGACCGGGCGGTCTGCAAGGAGACCAATAAAAAAGGTTCCTTCCAGAATCCCTCCGGGTCATGCCGGAATAAAAGGTCATTAGAGCAGACAAAGGAGAGGTCAAATTTTTCTTTCAACTCTTCCTGCCATTGGTTGACCAAAGAGCTGGGGGTAAGAATAAGGGCCGAACGGACCAGACCTCTCAGGATATATTCCTTCAAAATCAAACCGGCTTCAATGGTCTTTCCCAGACCGACCTCATCGGCCAGGATAGTCCGACCCCGGAAATCCCTCATGACCTTGCGGGCGGTTTCCTCCTGATACCATAGGGATTGAATATTCTTCAAGGTGGGTAAACAGATCAGTTGATCATAGGAAGTGCGAAAGGAGAGTTGATATGCCTCCAGGGTCAGGTTTAACGTTTCGGAATCACCGGGTTGAAAAGCCTCCAATGCCTTCAGAAAGGCCGTTTGGTTGATGGAAAAGTGGATTTTGGGTTTAATCTCCGGGTCCACCCGGATGACCTTTACCGGTTCGATTTGCGGTGTTGTTGAAGACGCGATTACGGGTTCTTTGGGTTTTATGGGTTCTGGTTTACTTTTTAAGATCCGCTCCGGCTCTTCTTGAGAGGCCGGGATTAACCTTTCCACCATCCTTTTTATTGGGTTAACGGGTTTTGGCTGTTCATCAGAAAAAAGGGGAAACTGCTTTGGTTTGGATCGGGCTTCCCTTTCTATCCGGAGCATGGAATTGGCCAATCCTTTTTCCGCGGCCATTCGGTGCGATTTAGGAAGACGCCATTTCTGTTCTTGGGCCATTTTTAGAAAGAGCTGATAAGCGTCCCTGGCCAGTTCAAATTCCCCCCGAGTGAAAGCCGAAAGGCCTAAAAAAAGATAATCATCCCCTGCCAGAGGTCCTTTTTCTTTCCAGAGGCGGGATAAAAGGACGTAAAGCACTGCTTGATCATTAAGGAATTTGGCCGATTGGATAGCAATCCTCATCATCGGCAGGTTAGAGGTTTTTATTTTTAAACATTCCAGGGCCAAATGCAGGGCCGCGGCATAATCTTTACTCCCAAAGGCCGATTGGGCCATCCATTCATATTCGTCCAGTTTCCCCCGTTGTTGAAGTCGAACCTGTTCCCGGCGAAAGGCCTTTTTTTTCTCTTCCCGTTTTTTCTTTTGTTTGGCCTGGCGGTCAATCGGCATAGGGATGATTCAAAAAATCAATTTTTAAGAAAAATATGAAAAGGAAAAATTTGATGGAATCATCAAACTTGTCCATGCTTGGTAATTGTTAGCATCGGCCATTTGTTTTTGCAAGAATAGATTTTAACCGAAAGCGATTATCTTTTATTGAAAACCTTGACCATTTGAGATACTTTAAAAAAGATAAATTAAAAATTGTGGTGTTTGAATCTATGGCAAAAAAGATAAGAAAAAGGATTAGCCGTCGGAAACTTAATCCGGAGGACCGGAAGCGAAATGCCAAAAAATGGCTTGCCCAACCACATCGACGCATTGTGGATCTTAGTATGGCCTATGGGAAGCGATACAAGGTATCCATCGCGGTCGCTCACTTGGAATTAGAGGAGTTAGGCTATAAGGAGCAACTGACGATTCATGCCTACGAAAAAGAAGGCATAGAATGGGAATATAAATATGATGGATATACCGGCAGGTGTTTAGTTGTTCCGGTTGGGACACCGGATTGGGAGCTTTATCATTTCTATTAAAAACTGACGATAAATCTCAGAGCCTCACTTTGCTGCAACACCTTCTGTGGAGCCCGTTGGTGAGGCAGGCGTAGGTATGAAGGAAAGATGCTATGAAAAGACGGAAATGTTCAAGGAGGAAAATAAACAATGAAAGAAGCCATTAAAATGGCTCAATTTATCTTAGATGAGCATTATAAATATTATACCCGAGAGACAATCGATGATACCGAAATGATTAAAGAATTAAAGTTCATCTTCAAAGGGATAAGGAACTATTTAAACAAACGGAGTGAACCTAAGAAAAACATTATGTAAATAATGGCTGATTTAAAAAAATATTCAAAGACCAAATATATGAAGATATATGTGGCTAATTTGGAAGAAGATTCCGATTTATCTGAGGAAGAGAAAAAAGAAGAGGCTTCCTATTATTTCGAGTACCTATTTAAGCATGAAGAACATCCACGGTAAAAATAAGGTTACCTCATGAACTCCATACGGCGGTTGCTTAAGGAGGAAGCCACGTAGCTCCCTGACTTTTTACAAACTAGGCACAATTTCTTTGCTCACCTTTAAGATACAGCTACCTCTTTGCCGCTTTTGTTTTCCGCCAGAGTAAAATCAGGTAGGGAATAGTCAGCCCGGCCCCTATGGCCGTAACCCGCCATTCCGGGACAATCCATAGTAAACCGATGAAAATACCTATAACGCGGGTGACCGGCTTGATTAATCCTATCTTTAGTATATAGCCCTCAGCCCCGGCCGCCAGAATATACACCCCGACAATCGCCGTGGAGAAATGCAACAGGACCATTAGAACTGGACCCTGGAGGATCAAGGCCGGTTCAAAGATAAAAAAGAAGGGGACAATATAAATAACAACCCCCATCTTCATGGACTCCCAGGCCGTCTTCATGGGAGGGGCGCCGGCGATAGCCGCGGCCAGGAAGGAGCCGGCCGCCACCGGTGGGGTAATAGCCGAGAGCATGGCATAATAGAGAATAAAAAGGTGTGTAGCCATGACATTAAACCCTGAGGCCACCAGAACCGGCGCCAAACTCATGGCCAGGAAGATATAGGCCGAGGCCAGCATGCCCACCATTCCCAAAACATAACAGACAAGGGTGCCCAGGAGAAGGGCGATAAGCGGCTGACCACCGGACAGGGCGATAATACCCGAGGTAAAGGAAGGGGCCGCGCCGGTAACGACCAGGCCGGCGATGATCAGTCCTAACGGCAAAATGATCCCCAGGGTGTCCACCAGCAGTTTGCCGACACCCTCGATTAAGGAGAGTAGCTTCCGGCTGTTGATCCTGGTCTTTTTTTTCTTTATTGAGAGGACGAGAAGAAGGCCGGAGGCATAGAAGGGTGTCGTCGCTTCCCAGCGCATGATAACCAGCCCCCAGACCAGAAAAACAAGAACGATAATGTAGTGCCATCCTTCCTTGATGGTAGTCCAGAATTTGGGGATCTCATTCCGAGGCATTCCTTTAAGACCTTTCACAGCGGCATAGGCGTCCACCTGCATGATCAGCCCCAGATAATAAAGAAGGCTGGGAACAAAAGCCGCCACCATAATTTTGGCATAGGGAATATTGGTCATGGCCGCCATCACAAAGGCCACGGCCCCCATCACCGGTGGCATGAGGACTCCGCCGGTGGAAGAACAGGCCTCAATCGCCGCCGCCCGGTGAGGGGCGTAGCCCAGTTTTATCATGGAGGGGATGGTCACCGAGCCGGTTCCGACGATGTTGGCGAAGATGCTGCCGCTTAAGCTTCCGAAAAAGGCGCTGCCGATAACCTCCACCTTGGCCGCACCGCCACGAAAACGGCCGGCCACCGCCATAGCCAAATCGAGAAAGAATCCGCCGGCTCCTGTCCTGATGAGCAGTCCGCTGAAGACCAGAAACCCTATCAGAATCCCGCCGACGACCTGCATGGGAATGCCCATAAATCCTTCACTGTCAAAGGCGATATGTCCAATGAGGGTAGGGAATTCGAACTCGGGGCCCTGGAACATACCGGGCATGAAAGGGGCGATGAGTGGATAGATACCGAAAAAAAGACAGACAATAAAAAAAAGGTTGCCCCCGGATCTTCTGGATGATTCCAGGACGAGCAGACAAAGAATCAGTGCGGCGGTAAAATTGAGCGGCGAGGGATGCATCGACCAGGCACCCTGCTGCATATCCATGACGTTAAAGGAAAAGTAAAAGGGGATGGTAAAAGAAAGGGCCGCCATTAAAAAGTCATACCAGGGGATTTTGGTATAACTCAGTCCTTTTCTGGACGGAACGAAAAGAAAAACAAAAGGAAGGAGAAGGGCGATAAGACCATAGTAATATTGCCAATTGGATAGATTATATCCGCCGATGCCCAGGGAAAAGAAGAATTCAATGGAGATAAATACGGCTAGCACGGAAAAAAAATAGAAGACGATTCGGAAGGGCTTATTCAAGGCCCGGTAACGTGTATCAGTGGTCTCCCCCTTTTTGACATCCTGGATTTCCTGGTCCATCGTATCCTCTCTTTTTTGGCTTGATGATGAGGTGTTTCAAAGTTCAGGTAACAAAAACCTTCTGTTCGACGAGGCATGGGGCCATGGGTTATGGCCAATGGTTTCCTGTTTTTTCTCTTCTAACCGATAGCCCCTCCCCGATAATCCATTTTTTTTGAGAAAACTCCCTTTATTTCATCCGGGCCTTGAGGGGTGGTATTTCACTGCTGTATTTCCCCCAAAGGTCCATCCATGCCTTATTCTTATAATCGATCCTGATTTTTTTCGTATTGGCCTCCTCCTCGGCTTTATCCCACAAGGCGATCAATTTTTTTTGTTTAGCCCACTGTTCATTGTTCCATTTTTCATCGGAGGCATCCCATTTCCCTTTTTCCTTAAGGTACTTGACAGTACCGGGCAAAAATGGGATCACCGCTGAGCTATCTTTGAATTTCACTGTGTTTTCAAATGACATGTCGGGCAGGTTGGGGTGAAGCGCTTGGTATTGATGGTGCTGTTCAGAAAAGAATTTAGCCAGTTGATAAACAAAATCCTGATCAACCCACTTATAAGTCCAGATGACGAAGGGAGAGTCAGCCATGGGGATTCCTCTGGCGGCTTTCACCCCGGTGTTACATACCGTACCGCCAATGTCCGAACGGATGGCCCAAAATCTTTCCCAACCGGCCTTGTCTTTCAGATCCATCGGCAGGTACCTTATGCCATAGGGATTCTCGGCCACTTCGATAGTCACGGTGCTGATCGGGGCGTTGTAGGTAAAGTCCGCCCGGCCGTCGGCCACTGCACGGGCACACTGGTCATAGCCGCCGACCTCTACCGTTTGGACATCCTTCAGGGACAATCCAGCAAAAGCCAGGCAAGCCTCAAGACCCAGCCGCCAGGCCGGTGAAGCCATATAAATGGAGGCTTTTTTCCCTTTAAGGTCGGCTATGGTCTTGATAGTGGAATCACCTCGGGCCATGATTCCAAAAGGGCAGGGGTAGTTATACCAAACGGTCCCGACTTCCTGAGGCCCCCATTCATGGCCGGCGAAGAAATCCCTGGCCACGATGGCATCAACGGCCATGCTCTGGCTGGCCGCTCCTCCAATAAAATGGGCCTTCCTGTCCTTGATCTGGCTGAGATTGACCCCGGCCGACCAGGCCGGCAGGACCCTCACCGGTACACCGAAGTGTTTCTGTAAAATTGGCGCATAAGCCACGGCCATAGAGTGTCCGGCACTTCCAACACCTCCCGTTGCTATTCCAATCAGCGGCGGGATTTTGCCTTTGGGCAATTTCTTTTGGGCCAGAGCGGCTCCGGCAATGAACATCACCACCGGCATTAATAATAAAACGGTAATCCAAAGCCCTTTCTTCATAAGATGACCCTCCTTTAGATGGAATTACTTCCGGCTTTTATTTTCCACCAAAATAATTAACTGCAGAAGCATCTCTTATCAGCGACTTTGCCTTTCCTCTCCGGGTGCAGAAATTCGCGCAATACCACATAATGGTCACGGGACATCTTTCAGCTCTCTCTTTCGTTAGGAATCCAAAGAAATCCGAAATTCACCTTTAAATATCACTTTATGTCGTTATTCCAATTTTCAGTTATCCCAATCAATACCGCCCACAAACAGCAAGTAGCGTCTTATTTCAAACGGGCCTTAAAGGGAGGGATTTCTGCTTTGGATTTTTCCCAAAGGTCCATCCAGGCCTTGTTTTTATAGTCGATCCTGATTTTTTTCGAGTTAGCCTCTTCCTCCGCCTTGTCCCACAATTCAATTAATTTTTTTTGCGTGGCCCACTGGGCATCGTTCCACTTTTCATCCGAGGCATTCCATTTCCCCTTTTCCTTAAGATATCTGACCGTGCCGGGCAGGATGGGTATGGCCGCCGCCGTCTCCTTGAACTTTACCATGGCTTCAAAGGACATTTCCGGGAGGTTGGGGTGAAGTGCCTTATACTGGGCATTCTGTTCGGAGAAAAATTTGGCCAGTTGATAGACAAAGTCCTGATCAACCCATTTATAGGTCCAGACCACAAAAGGAGAATTGACCATCGGGACGCCAATGGCGGCTTTTACACCCGTAGTGCATATAGCCCCGCCGGAGTCTGAACGGACAGCCCAGAATCTATCCCATCCGGCCTTATCCTTCAGATCCATCGGCAGGTACCTTATGCCATAAGGATTCTCAGCGACTTCGATGGTTACCGTGCTGATCGGCGCATTATAGGTAAAATCGGCCCGACCGTCGGCCACCGCCCGGGCGGTTTGGTCATAACCGCCGACCTCTACCGTTTGGACATCTTTCAGGGATAATCCGGCAAAAGCCAGACAGGCCTCAAGACCCAGCCGCCAGGCCGGCGAAACCAGATAAATAGCCGCTTTTTTCCCTTTGAGGTCGGCCAGGGTCTTGATATTGGAATCACCCCGGACCATAATTCCATAAGGGCAGGCGTAGTTGTGCCAGACGGTCCCGACTTCCTGAGGGCCCCACTCATGATTGGCGAAGAAATCCCTGGCTACAATGGCATCAACGGCCATACTCTGGCTTGCTCCCCCTCCTATAAAGTGGGCCTTCCGGTCCTTAATTTGGCTGAGGTTAACGCCGGCCGACCAGGCCGGCAAGACCCTTACCGGGGTCCCAAAATATTTTTGCATGATCGGCGCATAAGCGACAGCCATGGAATGGCCAGCGCTTCCGACACCGGCTGAAGCGACTCCGATGAGGGGGGGGATTTTTCCTTGGGCCGGCTTTTTTTGGGCAAGGGATTTTCCGGGGATAACCATCATCACCATGGCCAAGGTCAAAAAAACAATTGAAAAACTTTTTTTCATAGACGCCTCCTTAGCTGATTAAAGTTTAGAATAGTAATCTGTTGATGCATCTGTAAAAAGTTTCCGAAGCCGTCACTCCCGCGAAGGCGGGGGTCCAGAAGTATTTGAGTTCCTGGATTCCCGCTTTTGCGGGAAAGACGAATTCGGGCTTTTGGAGATTTTTTTTCGAACCAGTGATCCTTTGAAAAAAGATAAAATACAAGTTTTCAGCTTGACAAACCGCTATCTATAAAACCTTTTTTTAAAAAATTGATTTTCGGCTGAAAAAATGGATATTGGATTGGATGGATCTAATGAGATTTGGAGCTTGGCCATGAATCTCCTTAAGATCAAAGTGAAGAAGCGTTTAAGGATAAGTTTGATTGGAATTAATTACCACATATGTTGAAGTTGTCAAGAATTAAATGATGTTTTCCGAAGGTTGGATTGATATCCAAGAAAAGGGGTAGCCTAAGAATTTCTTATCGTCTTTTTATCTTTTCCCGTCGATGATTTTCCGACCGTCCAGGGAATCCAGGATTTCTATAAAACGTATTTTTCGGATATTGTTTTGTCTGAGTCCGTTTCTATAATCTTCCAATCCTTCCCTTTGTTTAATTTGTTAAAAGTTTGTCTGATTTTTCGCAGATAAAAGGCGGCTTCTGCATAAGCTCTGGGCTTGGTTTACGAGATTTTATATTGAATATTTTTCTGATTTCTGATATTCTGAAATCAATAAATAGTGACTGGAGATAGTAAAATGCAAGCCGATAGATCATATACATCAGAAATAAAGTCTCGAGGGCAGTTAACGATTCCTAAAAAAATCAGGGAAAGTTGCACCCTAGAAGAAGGGCAGGTCGTCTCCCTTATCCCGGTTGGAGACTCAGTCTTCATTACTCCCAAAAGGCTTCCTTTGGACGAGGCCAGGCGGGAGATCAGGAAGATACTCAAAGCCGCGGGTGTTTCTGCTGAAGAGTTATTAGCCGGGATTAAAGAGGAGAGAAAGAAATTATTCGAGGAGACCTATGGCCCTAAAACCCGTTAGGATCTTTCTCGATTCCAATATCATCCTCTCCGGTCTTCTTTCGGATCGAGGGGCTCCCAGAGTTCTTTTGGATTTGTTCAGCCTCGATCTTCCGTTTCTTAAAGGTTTAACCGGAAGTTATAATATCATGGAAATCGAGCGGAATTTAAAGAAAAAACTTCCGGCCGTTATTCCTGTTTATTACGAATACCTTCCCAAACTGAACCTTGAAATTATTCCCCTGCCAACCAAGGAAGAGATAAATAAATACGCCGGGGCAACTGCAGCCAAGGATATCCCGGTCCTTGTTTCAGCCTTTAATGGAAAGGCCGGTTTTTTGGTGACCGGGGACAAAAAAGACTTTTCGCCACTCAAAAGAAATGGTTCGCTGCCTTTTAAGATAGTAAATCCTGCTGAATTTCTTTTCCTTATCCCGGATTTTATTGAGAGAAGTTAGAGGCGCGAAAATTGGGCTCCTGGAGGGCCTTGTGGCAATGCGCCTTCCCATGCCCAAAAGACCGCCGACTTGCCCCCCCCCTTATGCCGGCAAAATCCTTCGCACGACTTGCTGGTAAAGATCAAATAACCCCCTTCTCAGTAACTTTAAACTTCTTTCACCTAATCTTTCAACGAGCATGTCAATAAAAATGAGAGTTACCATTTGAACTAAAAAAGCAGTTCCCCCAGAAGACAAGGCGGCTCGCAAGGTATATCCATAGATTGTAAAGGAATCAGTTCACCCTGATTTTCTTTTTGACGAAGCCCTCGATGATCTTAAAGGATTGATTGAGGATCGGGGTTACCCGTTATTACATCCCAACCTCTCAATTGATAGTATTCATCAAGCAGTTTATTAAACCTTTCAAGATCGATCGATTCTCCCTTGAATGGTCCGTTTTGGATTGGTTCATTGGCCCATTTACCGACCGGCAGATCGGACTGGCGGGTTATGCCTTCCTGAGCATGCATAAATCGTTCGAGATCATAAATCCGGTCTCCCGCCCGGATAAAATCAGCCAAATTCATCCCTTTTCCGGTAACCGCATTATAGAATTCCAGCATATCCTCGATACCGATGGCCTGCAGCAAAGATTTTGTAACGAATTTGCAGATTCCAATTGCATCAGCCAGGGTGTTGATTCTCTGATAGTGAATCACCAGGGATGCCTTGTCATAAGATGTGGCCTTCAGAGGGTCGATCACTGAATAAAATACTTCCTCGGTCGGCATACCGCGGAGATGATCTGCGCCTCGGGTTGAAGTCGCCAGAGATAATAGGTATCCTTTGAAAGGGCGCACATCATCCGCGCCCCAGTTCATTCCTTTAATATGATTAAGATAGGACAAGGCATTCCCTCCAATCGTTTCAGCGGCCTTTAGGCTCCCCATCGCCAGGATTTCGCCAAAGCCTTCCCGATTGACAGTGGCCTCCAGGAGCTTCAAAACTCCATTGTAATCGCCCCAGCCAAGTTCGATTCCGTTTGTATCGGATCTATCGATCAATCCGTTATTAAACCATTCAATAACGCTTCCCATCATCAACCCGAATTCTAAAGCGTCAATGCCATAGCGATTGCACTGGTTGTTAAAACGAATATAGGAATTAGTATCTGAAATACCGCAGCCGATTCCAAATGGAGTGGTCACGCCGTGTTCGAGCCCTCCGCCCCGTTCTCCGGCAAATGGACCCTCCTGAACTTCACAAATGTGTCCGCAGGCGATAGGACAAGAGAAACATCCTTTTCGTTTTACGTAATGTTTCTTCCGGACGGCTATCGGATTTACTTTATCGTAGTAATCATAATCAGCCGATTGAGACCAATTTCGAATCACCAGGGCACCGAGGACATTCGTTCCCATAATGAAATTCTGAGTTCCATACTCGGACATCATGGTATAGGAAAATTCTTTCTTGATTTTTTTAGAAAATTCTTTGGTCAGGATTTTCAGCTTGTCCATATGGGCGACCTCGACAGTCCCCGATCCACGGACCGCGATCGCCTTTAGATTTTTCGAGCCCATAACGGCACCCAGGCCGGTACGACCGGCGGCATGGCTTTTATTGTTAATAATACAAGCCAATCTGACCTGATTTTCGCCTGCCGGACCGATGGAAGCCACCTGAATACTGGCATCCCCCAATTGACTGCGGATAAGATCTTCAGTCTCCCAGGTATCGAGGCCCCAGAGGTGGGCTGCCGGCCTCAACTCGGCCTTGTTATTTTGAATATAAAGATACACCGGGGTATCGGACCTTCCGGTGATAATCACATGATCTATGCCCGCGAATTTTAACTCAGGTCCGAAATGCCCTCCCGAGTTGGAATCGGTAAAAAGCCCTATGAGAGGCGATTTGGCGGAAACAGTATATCTCCCGGCTGCGGGGGCAAGAGTTCCAACCAGCGGTCCCGCCCCGAAAACAAGAACGTTTTCCGGACCGAGGGGATCCGTATTCGGCTTTAATCCCTCATAAACCAATTTAGAATTAATTCCCCGACCTCCGATAAATTTTGAAATCAAATCATTGTCCAAAAGACTAAAGACTATGGTCTTTTTTGTTAGGTCCGCATGCAAAATCTTCCCGCAATATCCGCCCATCAGCTATTATCCTCCTTTGAATAAAAATTCTTATTGATGGGTTTCACCATGGGGGTTAATATAACACGGTTAAGAAAAGAGTCTTTTCTCCCTTCCCGAATCCGAATGATCCGTTGTCGAACCATCTGCATCAACCCGTTGTTCATTTTTGTTTTTAACGTAAGGTTCATTTCATTTTTTGACCTACGATATCCGGATTCCAATCTTCTGAAAAAAGCCGCTGTTCGACCCTTTCGGGCCAAACTCAAGGCTCCACTGTGACAAAAACTCACGCATTCCGGTTGTCCTCCGCAAAGATTACATTTATAGGGAATGGCTTTTTTCTCCGGTTGAAAGATCGATCCATAGGGGCAGGCCGAAAGGCATAGACCACAACCGGTGCATTTTCCCCGATCGATCTCAATATCGATGGCCTTAAATTCACAAACCTTCTTACATTCCGGTTCGGAACATTGACGACAAACATGGATTGTCTCTTCTTCCAGGCGGATGGCCGATTTTGAAGGGGAAATACCTTCCGCCATCCGCGTTGAACAGGCGAGCTCACAGAGCCTGCACCCTGTGCAGAATTCGGAATTCCATTCTATATATTTTTGAGAAGACATAG